>CAZXGQ010000029.1:12345-29482 GCA_964640415.1 uncultured Prevotella sp. | reverse complement strand
CTCGCTGATCGTCTGATAGGACTTGGCTACGACGGAATCACGCCCCAGGTACCGGAAGACGTGATGCACCGTGCAAAGGTGGCATCGGGGTTTTTCACAGCGCAATACCAATTGCAGGCGGCAAACAACAAGCTAAAGAAATGCTCGCTGACAGCTCCAATATCGGGACGCATAGCCAACCTTGAGAACAAACGAGGACAGCACCTCGACAAGCTTTGTACCATCATACACGACGCTCAGCTCGACGTAGAGTTCAGCGTGCTCGAAGCAGAGATAAAAAACATACACAGGGGACAACACGTTATTGTCAGTCCTTTCGTCGACGAGTCGGCACAGTATGCTGGCACTGTGACAAGCATCAACCCTTTTGTCGACGAGAAAGGGCTCATAAAAATTACGGCACGCATTGCCAACCCATCTGGAAAACTCATGGACGGAATGAACGTCAAGGTGATTGCCGAGAACGATGTGCCACACTCGCTTGTCGTGCCGAAGGACGCTGTAGAGGAACGCGACGGCTACCATGTGGTGTTCCTCTATAAGGATGGCGAAGCGGTATGGACCTATGTAGACATTGCTTACAGCAACATATCGTCGTTTGCCATAACTGGATGCAGGCGCAAGGAGACAACTGTGAGCGAGGGCGACTGCGTAATAACGTCCGGCAACCAGAATCTTGCCGACGGAACGAAGGTGAAGTTGAAAAAATAGCATGTAACACACGCATGATAAGATACCTGATCAAACGCCCAGTGGCAGTGACGATGATAATACTTGCCATTATCGTGCTGGGCGTATTCGGAGTGAAGGGTATACCGGTGTCGCTTATGCCAGACATCGATATACCGCAGATGACAGTGCAGGCGGATGTACCTGGCTACTCGGTGCAGGAGATGGAGAAGAAGATCGTGGCACCGTTGCGCACCCGGCTCGCTCACGTGCCAGGCGTAAAGAGCGTCTGGTCTGACTCAAGAATGGACCTGGGCAGCATCATGCTGAAATTTGAGCCCGGAACCGACATGAGCACGATGTTCATAGAGGTGAACGAGAAGATAGATATGGCAATGGGCAGCATGCCGAAAGACATAAGCCGCCCGAAGGTGATAAAGGCAAGCGCCACTGATATTCCGGCGTTCTATCTTGACGTGGCTTTCAAGAACGAGCGAAATGGTGAGAGAAGTTCGACACGTTTCACACAACTGAGCAACTTCACCCGCAATGTGGTGTGCCGGAGACTCGAGCAGTTGCCGCAAGCCGCCATGGTTGACATGAGCGGCATTGCATCGTCAGAGATAATATGCGTACCCGACGAGAGCAGACTGGCGGCTTTGGGAATGACAATCGACAACTTGCAACAAGCTCTTTCCGACAACGACATACAGATATCGGCTCTGACCGTTGCAGACGGTATATATAGGTACAAGGTGCACTTCGACAGTCAGATTCTCAATGCCGACGATGTGGCAAACATATACATCAATCATGAGGGACGACTCATACAGATGAAGGATATCTGCGACGTTGAGGTGCACACTGCAGCAAGAAAAAACATCCTGCGACACAACGGCAAAAACTGCATAACACTTGCCATCATCAAGCAGAACAGTGCAAGAATGGACGACCTGAAGGAAGCTGTCGACGGCGTTATGGATGACTTGAAGGAGAACTATCCAGAGATAGAGTTCAGCATAACACGCGACCAAACCGAACTGCTCACCTACTCCATCAACAACCTTGAATGGAATCTTTTGGCTGCAGCTTTCTTCACATCGCTGGTGCTTGTGCTCTTCATGCGTCGTTGGCGACTGACGCTGCTCGTTGTCATGGCGATACCGCTTTCGCTTATCATCACCCTGCTATGCTTCCGCATCATTGGCATCTCCCTCAACATAATCTCCCTCTCTGGACTCATACTCGGAGTGGGAATGATTGTCGACAACTCCATCATCGTGATAGACAACATCATTCAGAAGAAGTTTGCGGGTGAAAAGCTCGACAATGCCATAGTGGAGGGAACAAGGGAAGTATTCACACCAATGCTGAGCTCTGTGCTCACAACATGCAGTGTGTTTCTGCCGTTGATATTTATCGGAGGCACGGCAGGAGCCCTCTTCTTCGACCAAAGCATGGGCATAACAATCGCACTATTCGCATCATTGGCTGTGAGCATTATGGTCCTCCCCGTTTATTTCAAAGTGCTCTACAGGAAAGTGCACAACAAGAAAGAAATTTCAGGCGACACCCCAATCGCCGACAAGGGCGACTTCGGCTGTGAGCGATTGAGGGTCAACAACATGATATACCGATGGCATGAGCATACACAAGGATGGATGTTCAAGCACCGCCGGCTGTGTATGGTTGCATTCTTGCTGTGTCTGCCGGGAGTAGTGCTGATATACCTGCTGTCAGAGAAGCATCAGGTGCCGGAAATAAGCTATACCGACGCAATCATGCATGTAGACTGGAATGCAAACATCTCCGTAGAGGAGAACGACCGACGCATCACCGACGCCATAAACAACAGCAAGGCACCTGTAGAATCTACTACATCGATGTGCGGAACGCAGGACTTTCTGCTATTCCATACACGCGACATCACTTCATCAGAGGCTCTTGTTTATTTCAAGTGCCACTCCACTGACGACTTCAACAACGCAAAGCAGAAACTGCTTAAATATATAAAGGAGAACAATCCCGATGTATCGGTAGAGTTTACCCCGTCGGGCAACTTGTTCGACCTGATTTTCTCCTCGGGTGAACCCGATTTGAGGCTTATGGTTCAAGACCGCACCGGTCATCGTCCGCAACTTTTACAAGCCATGCAGTTCACCGACTCGTTACGCAAATCTTTTCCAGAGGTCGCAGTTCCCCCTGTCGTCACAGAGGCAAACCTTACACTTGTAGCAGATGTTGAGCAAATGACCATGTATGGAGTCAGCTTCACCGAGATGTCCGACAGGCTGCGACAGATAGCCGGAAGCAACGAAGTGTTGCGCATAAACCAGGGCGCAGGCGACGTGCCGGTTATCGTAGGAAGGTCAGAGACCGACCGCACCCAGCTTCTCTCATCAACAATATACAATCGGAACGGAGTGGAAGTCCCGTTAAGCTTGCTGCTTAAAGAGAGTATGCAGAATGAGTATAAACATTTCTACGGTGCGGAGGGTGGCGAATACTACCCAATAGAAATCAAGGCTGACGGTCAGCAGGTCAGGCAGATTCTGAAATTTGCAAAAGCCTATGAGCAACGTCACGACGACATTCGTATCACTGCTAACGGCGACTACTTCACAAGCCGGCAAACCGTTGTCACACTGGTGTGGGTGCTGACGGTGGCGCTGCTGTTGCTGTTCTTTATTCTCGCAGCACAGTTTGAGAGCATGATACAACCCGTCATCATTCTCTCGGAGATAGCCGTCGACGTATTCATCGTACTGCTTGTACTGAGGGCACTCGGCATGTCTGTCAATATCATGTCAATGACGGGAATAATAGTAATGTCGGGTATCGTCATCAACGACTCAATCTTAAAGATCGATACCATAAACCGGCACCGGCACCAAGGGCTGCCTCTGATGGAGTCAATAGAGAGAGCTGGGAAAGAACGCCTCATGCCTATCATCATGACTTCGTTGACTACCATATTCTCGCTGCTGCCGTTCTTGTCGAGAGGCTCCATAGGTGCAGAAATGCAGTTTCCTCTTTCGCTTGCCATACTCATTGGTATGGTGGTAGGCACGTTGGTGAGCATATTCTTCGTGCCGATATTGTACTACTCCATATATAAAAACAAATGAAGCCGTCCTCATTCACTGTCATACTGACATTCGTCATTCTCATGCTCGTGGGGGCGGCTCTGGTTCCGCTGATCGATGTGGGGACAGAACCTATACCGCGCCAAGGCAAAAGCATGACCATAAAATTCTCCTGGCCAAATACTGCCGCCAAGACGGTGGAACAGAACCTTACCTCACCTGTAGAAGGCTTGGTGTCTGCACTGAAGGGTGTGGAGAAAGTGGCGTCAAAATCATATTTCGGACAAAGCGAGATTGTGGTCAAACTAAAGGATGGTACTGACGTGTCGGCGGCGCGCTTCGAGATAGCGTCCATTCTGAGACTGTCGTACGACCGACTGCCAGAGGGTGTGTCGTTCCCAACCATCTCCGGAGGCGAGGTGCCGGGCGACCTGTCTGGCGACGGCCAGACGCTCCTGCTTACACATCAAGTAAATGCTGACATGAGGCCGGAACACATAAAGTCGTTCGTCGAAGCCAACTTCACAAGACGACTCGAAGCAATCGACGGCGTGAGCCGCGTGGACGTGACAGGGACTACAGATTCTTACATCGACATAACATACGACCCTATACTGCTGTCATCACACGGACTGACAAGCCATGACATGGCTGACGGTATAGGCAACTATCTCGGGAAAGACGAGGTCATTGGCACTGTAATGCACAACGTTGCCGATGGGAAACGGGAGCGCATTACAGTGCATCTTGCCACTGCTATGTTGGGAAAGGCTCTCGGAGAGATGCCTTTGAAAAACATTGGAGGAAAGATGGTATACCTCAATGACCTTGCCTGCGTGCAGACAAGGCAGCGCGATCCGGAGGAATACTATAGAGTGAACGGAAACAACACCGTCTACATAAACGTATATATACCATCCGACGGAAAGGTGGTCAGAATGTCGGACAAGGTGCAGAATGTAATTGATGAAGCCATTGCCAGTGTGCGCCAGAAACATCACAACGTATACTTCCGCATGTCATATGACAGTGCAGAAAACCAGCGCAAGGAGATGTCAAAGCTCGTGGGACGCACACTTATGTCGCTTGCCATTCTGCTTGTGTTTGTATGGCTGTCATACCGCAACTGGAAGTACCTCACAATCATCGCTACCACACTGATTGCCAATATTCTAATCGCGATCATTGCCTACTGGGCATTACGGATAAAGCTACATGTATTCTCCCTTGCCGGAATCACCGTTTCGCTCGGACTTGTCATCGACTCCACTATTGTAATGGCCGACCACTATGGCTACTACCACAACCGCAAGGCCTTTCTCGCCATTCTTGCGGCCATGCTGACAACTATCGGGGCAATGGTCATAATCTTCTTCCTGCCAAGGGAACTCCAGGATGATCTCTACGACTTCGCATGGATCATCATAGTGAATCTTGTGGTGTCACTCCTTGTTGCTATGTTCTTCGTTCCTGCAATCATAGACCGTTTTGGATATACAAGCAGGAAAAGACAACTGCGCCACGGCAGGGCTATCGTTAGATGGAACCGGTTCTACAGAAAATACATCAGCCTCACGTCGCGCCATAGATGGGTGTGCTACACTATGCTCGCCATAGTCTTCGGCATACCGTTCGGCGCCTTGCCCGAGAAGATAGGGACATCAGACAACGATTACCTTATGCAGAACAGCCGTAGCGAGCAGCAATTGCCGTGGTACTGCTCGGTTTATAACGCCACCATCGGAAGCGATTTCTTCCAAAACAGCATGAAGGCACCACTCGACCAATGGCTTGGAGGCACACTCGGAATGTTCATCAACTACCTGCATGAGGGAGAAGGCAAGCGAGATGACGACGGGGAAAAAGAGTTGCATATAATGGCAAGCATGCCTGTAGGAGGAACTGCCGTACAGCTCAACCAGAAAATGGTTGCCATTGAGGAACTGCTGAAAAAACATAAGGAAATAAAGGTGTTCACCACGCGCATCAACGGACGCCGCGGCGAGATTGTCGTAGAGTTCAGGGAAAAGGCGGCAAAGACAAACTTTCCTTATCAGCTGGAAAACGAGGTCATCGGTAAAATGATAACCATTGGCGGTGCCAACTGGAGCACGCACGGTGTTAGTGAGCGAGGATTCAGCAACTCGCTCAACCTTCAGTACCGCGCCAACCGAATAACTGTGAGCGGATACAACTACGACCAGCTATACCGCATTGCAGAAGATGTGACAGACTCCATTGCGCTTAACAAACGGGTAAAGGACATAGCTATCGAGACTCCCGGATTCGAAAATCAAGAGGCCGAGGTTTACATGCAATACAACCGTGAGGATATGGGGCGCATGCAGCTTAGTCCATACAGAGTGCACGATGCGCTTAGCGACATGCTCGCCCCACAGAATATCGGAACCTACCACAGCAACGACATTACAGCCGATGTAACGATACGTCCTACTACGACTGACATTTTCGACCTGTGGCACGTCAAGAACGATCAAATCAACGTGGATAGTGTGCAGATGTTTGTGCCTGACGCAATGAACGTAAAACAACGCGAAGCCAAGAATGTCATCCCGAAAGAGAATCAGGAATATGTTCTGAATGTTGCGTTCAACGTGATTGGATCAGATGCGTATACATCGGAGTACATCGACAACACTATCAAGCACGTCAATCGCACATTGCCTGTCGGCTACAAATGCAAGACACAACAATGGCAAGATTCTGTTGCCGACGGAGCCAACTATTGGTTGCTGCTGTTGGTCGTGGTGATTGTGTTCTTCGTCTGCGCAATACAGTTTGAGTCTCTGAGGCTTGCATGGACTATAATATCTGTAATACCTCTGTCGATGATTGGCATATTCGTAACGTTCTGTGCGACCGGCATTGCGTTTGGAAGCGGAGGATTCGCGTCGATGGTACTGCTCATAGGTATAGTTGTCAACTCTTGTATTTACATAATAAGCCAATACCGCATGAGTCTTGCTCAGATGGCAAAAAGAAAAAACGGCAAACTGATACGCTACAACAAGGAAACAAGATGTTTCATAAGGGCTTACAACCACAAGATCATACCCGTACTGCTGACTGTCACGTCTACAATCATGGGACTTGTGCCGTTTTTTCTTGACGGCAGCGACGAACAGTTCTGGTTTTCGTTTGCAACGGGTGTCACAGGCGGTCTGATATTTTCGGTGCCCGCCTTCATCTTCTTAATGCCTGTCTTTATGAGGTTGGGGAAATCCGTACGCCAAGGACTCTAAAGCACGGTATACCCGACATGAGCCTTGTCTGACGGGTGCAGATCCTGAGTTAACATTGATTGCAAAAAAATCACACAAACACTTAATCCCCCATCCTTGTTAAATAATACTAACATTTTAATCTTTTTTGCTTTGCAAAAGGGATGGAAATATATTTTTCACTAACTTTACAATCAGAAACCTATAATGCTAATTATTGCTAATAGTGTAAACGAAGGAATCACCTCGTAACGAAAATAAATTAACCCAAAATCAAAACACATGAAGAAAGACCAATCTTTACTACGCTCTTCACGAGTGTACATGACAGGCTTACTCTTGGGTGCTGCTATCACGGCAAACGCTCAGACTGGTAATGCCAAGGGTGTTGTGACAGATTCGTCAGGCGAGCCCGTTATAGGCGCGACTGTCAAAGTGAAAGGTTCCAGCAACGTTGGAACCGTGACCAACGTCGATGGAGACTTCACTCTCAACGGCGTGCAGAAAGGCCAGACTCTCGTCATCACCTACATTGGCTGCGACCCACAGGAAGTGAAATACACCGGTCAGGCCATAAAGATTGTGATGAAAGACAACTCCCAGTCGCTCAACGAGATTGTGGTCGTAGGTTATGGCACGCAGAAGAAAGCCAACCTCTCCGGTGCCGTGGCTTCAGTAGACGGCAAGGTGCTCGAGAACCGTCCTATCACCAACATCGGACAAGGACTGCAGGGCGTTGTTCCTAACCTCAACGTCAGCATGAACAGCGGTGGTGCTCCCGGTGCATCCTCATCATTCAACATCCGAGGCACAACGTCGCTCAACGGCGGTTCTCCTCTCGTGCTTGTAGACAACGTGCAGATGGATGCCAACCTTGTCAACCCCGACGATGTAGAGTCAATCTCTGTGCTCAAGGACGCTTCATCAGCAGCCATCTATGGTGCACGCGCTGCCTACGGTGTAATCCTTATCACCACAAAGAAAGGTAAGCGTACCGACAAGCCTACAATCAACGTCAACGCTTCGGGCTACTGGCAGAACCCAACCAAGTCGTTCCACAACGTCAGCTCTCTGAAATATCTTGAGATGATGGACGAGGCTTATCAGAACGACGGCGGCTCAGGCCACTACTTCAACCCATTGGTTTACGAGTATGCCGAGAAGTATGTCAACGGCACATACAACAGCCCTGTGTTCTACGACGAGTCGTATAACCAGAACAAATATGGCTATTGCGGCAACACCGACTGGTGGAACGAGCTTTACAAGACATCGTTCTCGCAGATCTACAACGCAAGCATCAGCGGCGGCAGCGACCGCACCACTTACTATGCTTCAGTGGCAATGAACGACCAGGGCGGTATGCAGAAGTATGGCAATGACCAATACCGCAAATACAACGCCAACATCAATGTGTCGTCGAACATCACCAAGTGGTTGAACGTGTCGGCAAAGATCATGCACACCTACACCACCGAGAACCACCCGTCGGGCGGTAACACCGTGATGAACTCAACCGCATACTCAGGCCTTAGCGCATACTCAGGTATCTTCAAGAACGACCTTAACCCGCTCATGCCTGTACGCCATCCCGACGGCAACTTCGCAGGACAGGGTTCCTACACCAACCCGGCTGCCGTGCTGTCGCAGGGCGGACGCGCACGCTACAAGCAGAACGACCTTTGGATGACCGGTGCCGTGCGCATCACTCCTATCGAGGGACTCGTAATCAACGCCGACTACACTTGGAACTTCTACGGACAGAACACGAGCCAGCACGTGCAGCGCTACTACGACTACACTGCTGTTGCCGGCACTGAGAACTATTATCCTTGGACCAACCCAAGCTCTGTGGCTCTCTCAAGCACCAACGACTACTACAATGCTTTCAACGCTTTCGCTGAGTACTCGTTCTCGCTTGGCAAGAAGGTCCACAACTTCAAGGTGCTTGTAGGTTACAACCAGGAGAAGAAGCACAACAAGTACTTCTATGGCGGCCGCAAGAACCTCATCGACAACACCAACCCGTCTCCTAACCTCGCCACCGGCGACATGGCTTTCAGCGGCAGCGAAAGTGAGTGGGCTACCAACGGTTGGTTCGGCCGTATCAACTACGACTACATGGGCAAGTACCTCATCGAGCTGAACGGACGCTACGACGGTTCTTCAAAGTTCCCGAAGGGTGACCGCTACGCATTCTTCCCCTCTGGTTCAGTGGCATGGCGCATTTCAGAAGAAAAGTTCTGGGAGCCTCTCAAGACATGGTGGGACTATGCCAAGATCCGTGTTTCTTACGGTTCGCTCGGCAACCAGGCCGTGGACGGCAACTTCCCATACCTCGCTACATACGGTGTCAACACCAAGTACAGCGCATTGCTCGGCGGCTCACTGCCAGTGTCGGTATCGGCTCCTGGCCTCGTAAGCTCATCGCTCACATGGGAGACTGTCAACCAGTTCAACGTAGGTGCTGACTTCTCATTCCTCCACAACCGCCTGAACGCCAGCTTCGACTGGTATCGCCGCGACACCAAGGACATGCTTACCTCTGGCCAGGCTCTGCCGGCAGTGCTCGGTGCATCAGTGCCACGCGAGAACGCAGCCGACATGAAGACTACCGGTTGGGAGCTTTCTATCGAATGGAACGACCGCCTGAAGAACGGCTTCGGCTACCACGTCAAGGGCGTGCTCTCCGACTACCAGGCAGAAATCACTAAGTTCGCCAATCCTACAGGTACCCTCAACACCTACTATGTAGGCCGCAAGATAGGCGAAATCTGGGGCTTGACCTCATACGGACTCTTCCAGAGCGACGAGGAGGCTGCAGCAGCCAACCAGTCTTACCTCTCCGGCTCTAAGTGGTCGGCAGGTGACGTGAAGTTCGAGGACCTCGACGACAACGGCAAGATCGACTACGGCAAATACACTCTCGAGGATCACGGTGACCTCAGCATCATCGGTAACAGCACTCCACGCTACTCATTCGGTATCACAGCCGGTGCCGACTGGAAGGGCGTAGACTTCGAAATGTTCTGGCAGGGTATCGGCAAGCGCGACGTTGTGCCAAGCGGCGCACAGTTCTGGGGCTTCACCGACGAGTGGTGTACTCCACAGACAACAGCAACCGACTACTGGACAGAGGACAACACCGACGCTTACTTGCCTAAGCTGCACCACTATGGCGTGAACGGTGGCAACCACACCACATCTACACGCTATCTGCAGAACGGTGCATACATCCGCCTGAAGAACATCACGCTGGGTTACACATTCCCGAAGGCCCTCACACAGAAGTGGTACATCAGCCGTCTGCGCGTATATGTACAGGGCGAGAACCTGCTTACCTTCACATCAATCAAGTACACAGATCCTGAGACCCTCAGCAACATGACTTACCCACTCAGTAAGAAGATCTCTGTTGGTGTGAACATTACATTATAATAAGCCAAACCTACAAAGTGAACATTACAATGAACATCAGAAATATATTATTGGCGACGGCAATGCTTGCCGGAACCGGAATTTCTCTTACATCATGTGAGGATTACACGGATGTGTCGCCCCGTGATTCATTCACCGACAACTCGTACTGGAACACTGTCGACGACTTGAAGATGTTTGCCACAAACTTCTATGGCGTACTCTCAAGCCCGTCTGCCACACTCGACGGCACAAGCGACAACTTCGTGTCGCGCAACGCCAGCGGCTGGCTCTTCGACGAGAGCACAGTGCCAACAAACGCCGGCAGCGGCAACTGGTACTGGAACGACATCCGCAACTGCAACTACTTCTTCAGCCGCTACCAGAAGGCTGAAGGCACAGAGGCCGACATCAACAAGTATGTGGCTGAGATGCGCATGTTCCGTGCCATTCTCTACTACTCAAAGATTCGCCAATACGGTGACGTGCCATGGTACGACCACGACCTGGGCACCGGCGACACCGAGGAGCTCTACAAGGCCCGCGACCCACGCGACTACGTGCTCGGAAAGGTGATCGAGGACATGCAGTATGCAATACAGTGGTTGCCAGAGAAGGCGGCTGCCGAGAAGGGACGCCTGCACAAGGACGCTGCACGCCAGCAGCTCGCACGCATCGCCCTCTACTACGGCACATACATGAAGTACCACAAGGAGACTCCTACCACCGACTGGACTTCAGACAAGCTCCTGCAGTTGGCAGCCAGCCTGACCGACGACATCATGAACAGCGGCAACTACGACATCGTGAAGGCTTCTGACGCCGACGCCGACACCAAGTCGCAGGAGGGCTACCCACTCGACTACGCCAACCTCTTTGTGACGAAGGACCTCAGCAGCTGCGCCGAGGCTGTGCTCGCACGCTTCTACGAGGAGGGTGTGCTCACACATGAGACCGGCCGTCAGGAAGGCGGCAACGGCTATGGCCTGACAAAGGACTTCATCGAGTCGTTCCTCATGAAAGACGGTACGCCAATCTACAACGCAAACTCAGGCTATAAGGGCGACAACAACCAAGAGGACGAGATCGCTGGCCGTGACCCACGTCTCTATCAGCTCATCCCCAACAAGCACAAGCCACAGCTCGTACTCACCGACGGTACAGTGCAGTATCCTGTTAATGCCGATGTCAACGCCGGTGCCGGTGTGACTGGCTATCCTTGCACAAAGTTCCACTCTGCCAACTCAAAGCAGGCCGAGGCACGCAGCACCTACTACGACTGGTTCATCTATCGCTATGCTGAGGTGCTCCTCATCAACGCTGAGGCTAAGGCTGAGCTTGGCACATGCACACAGTCAGTGCTCGACAAGACCATCAACAAGCTGCGCGACCGCGTGGGCATGGCTCACCTGACCACAACTCCTGTTGCCGACGCCAAGCCTCTTGACTATGGCTACACTGTTTCCAACCTTATCTATGAGATCCGCCGCGAGCGCCGCATCGAGCTTGTGCACGAGGGCTTCCGTCTCGACGACCTCAAGCGTTGGAACGCCATGAAGCTGCTCGACAACCCGAAGACCATGTTCGGCTTGAAGATTACCGCCGATGTGAGAGCTGAGTACGCAACAGCCGGCATCGAGTTCGGCAATGGCGACGGACAGCGTCCAACGGCTGAGTATGAGGGTGCAGAATATCTCTACCAGTATCCAGACCGCAGTATCGACGCCACACAGTCTGGCCGTCACTGGAAGGAGAACGACCGCCGTTGGCTCGACCCAATCCCGACAACCGAGCTTGTGCTCAACTCTAACCTGACACAGAACCCCGGTTGGGAATAATGGCAACTTAGCCCAATTGGCACACCATTGAAAAGATGGTGTGCCAATAACAAAATGAACCCCGAAAGTCGCTAAAACGACTTTCGGGGTTCATCATTTTTTCCCTTTGCTATCCAAACATAATCAACACAGGGGTACGTCCGTCGAAGCGATCCTTCATTACCTTGATTTGTTAAAAGCGAAGAAAAATATAAACAAAAGGCTCTCTGAAAATCGATTTTTTTGAAAAACTTTTCCTCTCGTGCGATTTGAGGCCATTTTTACACAAATTTCATAACACTTTGATAAATAGCCAGTTGCACTTTTTACGGTCTGAAGCATGGCCTTAATTTGAGCTTTTGGATCGGCTTTACGTTAGAATCGCGGTGCGTTTACGTTAGAATCGCAATGCGTTTACGTTAGAATCGCGCCGCGATAGTGCTACTATCGCGACCCAATTTCATGACTTTTGGGCCTAAAATCGGCTTGAAGGTGCCCCTTTTAACACTTCGGAGCCTCTATGTCAGTTCTAGAAGGTGTGCCTCCCAAGTGTTAAAATCTTGCTATAAATATTTACAAACAGGCAATATGAATCAGGGGTGTCATTTGTGAAATGACACCCCTGATTCATATTGCCTAAGGCCTAGAAATCAAGCTCATTCAAGTTCTTGTCAACGGCCATTCCCTTCGGGTTCTGCTGCTTCACGGTGAATGCACGCAGAGCCTTGAAGTGGAGCACGCAGAGGGTCTCGTCGCCACTGAGCGTGGCTTGGTTGCCAATGTTGGCAAATGTGGGATAGAGCACTTGCGAGCCATCGCTGTGGTGCCTGTCGTAGGTCATGTTGCGCATGCCCTTTGCCGCTTCAGCCTCAACCTTGACAAACTGCATGTCTTGCGGACGGTAAGGAAGCACGAAGTTGAATGCATTGACCGACTGCATGCCTTGGCCCTTCACCTTTATGGTGACCTCATCGCCAGCCTTATACGCCTTCTTGTCGTACTCGTAAGAGAACTTGCCGGCCAAAGGCTCGTTGTGGCCGTCGTCATAGACACCGCCGTCGAGTTTTGTCGTCACGTTGGATATGTCGTAAGCATCTATCAGGCCGTTGGTGTTGACGTCGCCCACGGAGATGTAACCGTCGAAGTCGGAGTCGCCTTTCTTCAGCCCCGTATAGTTCATGTATGAGGTCAGGTCGTTATCGTCTATCTTGCCGTCGTTGTTGATGTCTCCGGGGATAAGCGTCTTGGTGCCAGGCACCTTGAAGACATACAGTTCGCGGCCTGAGCCGAATCCGCCAGCGGCTTCAAGCACCTTGACCTTTACGTATCGGGCCTCCGGCTGGGATTCGAACTTCACCTCCTTGGTTTCTCCATTGCGTTCCCACGTCTGCTCACCTATCTCAGTCCACGTCTTGCCGTCACGGCTCACCTGTATGTCGGCGCGCGTTATCGTGCCGTTGCCCGAGTCGAGACGGGGCAGATACTGAATCTTGTCGAGCGTATTGATGCTGTGCAGGTCTACCGTGAAGTCGAACGGCACCGCCTTGCTATAATAATCTGTGTGCCAGATGTCGCCGGTGGTGGCGAAGTCGAAGAGATGCTCTATGCCGAAGCCCTCCATGTCAGGGGCCGTAGAGGTGGCAGTGAGCCCATGGATGGCGTTTTCCAACGGGTTGACCGCTGTGCGCACATGCAGGGGTGTCCACTCTCCCACCCCACTGGCATTGACCGCCCGCACCTTGAAGTCGTAGTCGGTCTGTGGTGTAAGATCATTGAATATCAACTCATTGCCGCGGATAGTTGAGTAGTTCTCGCCCTGGAACTCTATCTCATAATAGTCGGCATTGTCCACGCTCTTCCATTTTGGTGTGACAGAATACGGCTGTACGTCTGCCGTGAGAAGCGTGGGAGCGGCAAGTGAACCGGTGGTCTTCTTCAAACCATTGTCCTTGGCCAGCTGCTCAAAGCCTTTTACTGTCAGCGACAAATCGTTTGCAGTAATGTCGGTCTTGGCTATGCGCACCGTTATGCACGGATTTTTCTTCACGCTGAAGGAGGCATACTGTGAGTCCTTGGTTGCGAAGCGGTTAAGCTCGGGAGCCTCGTCGTAGCTCCACGTGTTGTCGCCCGAAGCAGCCTCGGTCAGCGTCACTTTCTTTCCGCCTATTGTGGCCACGAGCTTGGAAGGCTTGGCGTTGCAATCGATGATGAACACCGTGGCTTGCCGGAGGGTTTGCCCGTCGAACGAGCCTACAGTCTTGCCGACCTGTATGTTCAACTCTCCCTTTGCCTTCAAGTCAGACGTGACGAGGGTTATGGAAGAGTCGCCCTTGAGGTAGTTCTCCGTCACGCCGTCGTCGTCATAGAGCGTGAACGACGACTGGCCCTCCGGATAGATCTCAAACATGCGCGTCGACTTGTCTATCTCCGACGGATTGTTGTTGGGATTGTTCATCGGGATGATGGCACCCGCCTTCACAAAGAGCGGCAGCTTCCACAATGGTGCATCGAAATCGTTGATTATGCGTCCGCCCTCATAGGTCTCGCCTGTGTAGTAGTCGTACCATGTGCCTTTTGGCAGATAGATGCCGTTTCGCTTGTCGTTGCCATACTTGTCGGCCGCCGTTTCCTCGTAGATTGGAGCCACAAGCAGCGAAGGACCGTACATATACTGGTAGCGTGTGGCAATGCCATATGTATAGTCGGAAGGGTCTCCGAGGAACATAGCCCTTATGAGCGGTTCGCCGGTCACGGCCTCGTGAGCGCACGAATAGGTGTAGGGCAAAAGCATCGACTTTAGCTTCAGGTAAGAGCGGTTGATGCTCGTGGCCGGCTCGCCAAGCGCATTGGGGTACTTGGGATTGGAGCCCCAACCGTCCATGTTGAGCTCCATCGGCGAGAACGTCTTCCACTGGAAGTCGCGGATATTGACCGTAGGGTTCTTGCCGCCGAAGATGCCGTCCATGTCGCTTGTGATGTTGCCCATACCCGACAGTCCGGCGCCGATGTAAGTGGGGATGTGGAACCGAATGTATTCCCATTCGCCGCCCGTCTGGTCGCCGCTCCATACGCCTCCGTAACGCTGTGTGCCGGCCCAGCCGTCGAGCGTGATGATGAAGGGGCGCGCATTGTTGCCATAATATGGCATGATGCCCGCCACGTCGTCGATGCCGTTGAGTCCGAACGAATAGCCGTCGCCGACCCACGCCACATCGGTCTTGAGCACGCGCACGCCGGCGTCGCGCACCTCTTTCACGATGTCGCGCTGAAGCAAGGCGGGAATGGTGTCTATCGGGTGGAGGTTCGACTGTGTCCACAAGCCTATCTCCACACCGTTCTTGCGGGCATACTCGCCAAAGCTCTTCAGGTTGGCTATGTTGCCGTCGAGCGTAGAGGTCTGGCCGTAGCCTGCTCCGTAGCCGTCGTTAGGCAAGAGCCAGCCCAGCGGCAAGTCGTTGTTCTTGTATCTGTCAATCACCGCACGGGCAGAGAACTGGTAATTGTTGTTCTCTCCGTTCAGGCTCTCCTTTATGCCTTCCTTGTCTTTCTGGCTCTCCTTGTATCGCTTGCCGTCCTCGAAGAGGATACCCTTAGCGTCGGTGGTCTCCTTCCAGTAGTCGCGGTTGTAGGCATTGAGGTGTCCCTCGTAGAAGGCGAACTTGGGCAGGAGCACTGGGTTGCCCGTCAGCTGATAGTAGTCGCGCAACAAGGCTGTGGGAGTGCTGTCGACCATGAGGAACATGTCGAGGTATGAAGTGTCGTGGGTGATGGTCACCGTCGACTTGTCGGTGTTTCCAAAGTCGTATTCGCCCGGCTTGAAGGTATAAGGCATGGCGGCATAACCCATTGTGGACCAATAGAACGGAGCTGGCGACGCCACTCCGCCGTCGGTCCAGCTGTTGCTGTTGACTATCTCAATGCGCTTGCCGCGATGCGAGAAACGCCCGTTCTGCACACCTCCGCCATAGAAATATTCAGCATCGTGGTTGCGCAGGCTGAACTTGGTGCGCCCTTTCTGGAAGTCAACCTCCTTGGTTTCTTCTGCCACCACCTTGCCGTTTCGCAGGTCGGTGACGGTCATAAGGCCTGTATGCCGGTCGAAGCTGACCTTTATCTCGGCGGTTGCCACGGAAACGGAATTGTTGTCCTCCGCTACTTCCAACTTCCCAACTTCGTGCCGTGGTGTCTTGACCAGGATCTGGGCTTGCGGATTGCTCTCGGGGTCACGTATGATGCCGCCGTTGGGGTCGTGGAACATGCGGAAAATATTCTTGCCGTAGAAATCAAGCATCAGCATCTGGCCGTTGCCATACTGCACCTCAACTGTCGTCGGGTTGATCTGCCGTATGCCCGTGACCGGCACGTTTGCCGCCTGCGACACGCCTCCTGCCAATAATGCTGAAAGCAAGGTTGTTAGATGTTTCTTTGTACTCATTGTCTCGTACACATTGTTTATTAAGGGTTCTTATATTTGGCTATTTTGCATGTGATGTCTCCCTCACGGTTGTCAATCAGCGTAGCAAGGTCAAAATTACAAAACCTTTTCAAGAAACCAACAAAAAAGGCGCACTAAATGAAGCCAAATCTGCCAAAACATTCACATCTGTCAATAAAAAACAGAAAAAGGCAGACAGTTAGCCCGAAGCTCCCTGTCTGCCTTGCATCTCCACCAAAGGTGGTTTTGTTGGTCAATTTATCACCTCATGTTCCCGAAAGTCCTGTTGCCTGAACCGTTGTTCTTGACATTAGACTTGACATTGTTCTTCTTGTTGTTGTCCTTGTTGTAAGAGCCGTTAGGCTGGACATTGGTCTTGTTGTTGTCCTTGTTGTAAGAACCGTTGGGCCGGACATTGGTCTTGTTGTTGTCCTTGTTGTAAGAACCGTTGGGCTGGACATTGGTCTTGTT
>CAZXGQ010000029.1:0-12245 GCA_964640415.1 uncultured Prevotella sp. | reverse complement strand
TGGTCTTGTTGTTGTCCTTGTTGTAAGAACCGTTGGGCTGGACATTGGTCTTGTTTTGCGTGTCATTGCTCTGCCCCCATGTCTTTCCGTTCTCCGAAGGACGCTTGTTGCCCGTTGTCTTGTTTGTCACCTGTTTGTTGTTGCGTTTTGTGCTCGATGAAGTCTTTGCTGACGGGTACTTGGAGTAGATGTTGTACACGTATGAATTGTTGCTCCAACTGACCGGACGGTAGAAGTAAGACGACTTCTTGTAACGCTTCCACTGCGACGACGTGAGAATTCTCTTGAGTTGGGTGTTGCGCTGCTCCCAACCCTGTGAGTTGAGGTCACTGTAGCTGTTGATGCCGTTCATATAGGCGAAATTCAGCTGATATGTCTTCTCCTTTTGCGAGCTGCTCAAGCCAAGTTCCTCCACCATCTTCTCTGTGAGGACACGAGCCTCGTTGTAAACGTTGTCTATTTTCTGAGCAGACATTGATGTAGTCATCAATATCATTACAACCATTGCCATAACCATTCTTTTCATAATTCTGTCAATTTAAAGGGTTACTATTCTTGTTTGTCGAACCAGAGACCAGATTCTTTTGCGAGACCTTATCTCTTGTTTTCTGTTGCAAAGTTACGCCAATTTTGTTTTCCGCCAAAGGGGAAAACCATAATCGGAGGGTGGTCTTTCCCTAAAGCAAATGTGGAATTTTCCCCGATTTACGGCAAAAATTCCACATTGTGTTTTTTATAACGAGCCTTCAAGAGGCTTCCAAAGCTTGTTCTGCACGCTCAAAGCCCTTCTAATCGCCTTGCGGTCTTTTTCTTACGCGTTTTGACAGACTGATGGCACCAGCAGGACATACGTGGAAACAGAGAAGGCATCCGGCGCACTTTGCTCCCATTACATGAGGCTTGCGGTTGTCGTCAATGCTTATGGCCTGATGTCCGGCGTCTTCACACGAGATATGACATCTGCCACAACCTATACACTTGTCGCGGTCGATATGTGGATAGACTATCGTGTCGCGGTCCATTTCAGACGGCATAACGAAGTTGGGCAGTTCCTCACCGATGACGGCGTCGAGGCGGTCAAGGCCGCGTTGTGCCAAGTAGGTCTGCATTCCTTCAATAAGGTCATCGATGATACGGAAACCATACTGCATCACCGCCGTACACACCTGCACATTGGTGCATCCCAGTTGGAGATATTCCAGGGCATCCCGCCATGTCTCTATTCCGCCTATGCCGCTCAGTGGAGTGTATTGCATGATTGGGTTCTTCGCCATCTCGAGGATATAGCGCAAGGCTATGGGCTTGATGGCACGACCCGAATAGCCCGAGACGGTGCGCTGGTGGGAGACCATTGACGAGTCAGACATGGTTACGCTCTTTATCGTGTTGATGGCGGAAATGGCATCGGCACCTGCCAGCGACGATGCAACCGCGGGCTGGCTGATATGCGTGATGTTCGGCGTCATCTTGGTAATGACGGGGATGTTTACGCGATGCTTTACATAAGATGTATAGTGCATCACGAGTTCCGTGTTCTGGCCTACATCGCTGCCCATACCCTCAAGTCCCATTTGCGGGCACGAGAAGTTGAGCTCCACGGCATCAAGTCCGGCGTCTTCGGCCATATGGGCGAGTTGTGCCCAGTCCTCTAACGTCTGCCCCATGATGCTGGCAATGACTATCTTGTTGGGATAGTCGCGTTTGAGGCGTCTCAGGATGTCGAAGTCGACCTCAGCCGGGTTCTCGCTGAGCTGCTCCATGTTGCGGAAACCATAGAAACGCCCCGTGTCACCTTGTTCGCCTACAGAGTCGAAGCGCGGCGACACTTCGTGTATGTCCTCCAGACATATCGACTTGTAGTACACGCCTGCCCACCCGGCATCGAAGGCACGTGCCACCATCTCATAGTTGGTGCAGATTGCAGACGAGGCAAGAAAGAAGGGGTTCTCGCATTTCATGCCGCAGAACTCTATTTCCAGACTGGGCTTTGCTTCCGCATTCGGCTCTTGCCCAGGTTGACCGTCGCCAGCAGCCTGTGGCAGACTTTTGGCTATCTCTCGCAGGCGTATCGGACGGTCGTAGTGGATGCAAGCGCGCTCGGCTGCCTCCAGGTCTGCATCGGTGCAAGGGGCAATCCATTTAGCCGCATTCAGACTGTTGTCAAAACGTATGGCACGCAACATGCGAGCCGGGTCACCGTGGGCGCATGCGGCTGTGCAAGGCGCATTCTCGCACAACAGACATCGTGCCGCCTCTTCTTTGTAAAGGTTTCCTTTCATAATGTTTTTGTAGTTATTGGTTTATAGAACGGCTCTATAAATTACCGCTGTAAAATTACAGAACCATCCTTCAGTTTACTTTCCGACAGTGGGTCAGCATTGTGACGGTCCTACATTGTCGAAATATTTCTTTTTCCACACCATAAACCAGATTCCCGTGAGCATAGCACAAGCGAAGCCGATGACGTAAGACAGGTTCCAGCTCAGATTGAGACTGTATTGGTCTACACAGATATAGGATACACACACGGCAACCATGAACATTCCCGGCAAGAGAGCGAGATAATAAGGCTTGTGGAGCTTGGCCAGATAGATGGCTATCGCGAAGAATGTGAATATGGAGAACGTCTGATTGAACCAGGCAAAGTAGCGCCACAGCACATCAAACTTCACAAACAGCAGAATTATGCTGATGACAAACACCGGCATGCAGACCAATACTCGCTTCAGCACCTTGTCTTGCTTTATCTTGAGCATGTCGGCAAGGATGAGGCGGGCACAACGCAGGGCCGTGTCGCCGGTGGTGATCGGGGCTATTACCACGCCGAGGATGGCAAGAGCTGCTCCAAACGAGCCGAGCCAGCTGTTGCATATTCTGTTGACAAAGATGGCGGGATTGATTGCACCGTTGGCATCGAGCATGGCATTATATATTTTCTCGTAGGGCGTAGCGCCTGCAACGTCCAGTTCGTTGGCGAACTCCAATGCGGCAGTCGCCCATATCAATGCTATCACGCCCTCGGTGATCATCGCTCCATAAAACACACGACGGCCGTAACGCTCGTTCTTGATGCAACGTGCCATCAGCGGACTCTGTGTGGCGTGGAAGCCGCTGACCGCTCCGCAGGCAATGCAGATGCACATGCAGGGGAACACAGGAAGGCTTCCGCCAGGATAGTGGTTCTCAAAGGCATCGGTTATCTCCGGGATAGGCTTGCCGCAGTGAAGGAATATGCCCACGAAGATACACAAGGCCATAAAGATGAGCACAACACCAAAGACTGGGTATACCTTACCGATAATCTTGCTTATAGGCATAGTGGCGGCTATCAGATAATAAAGGAAGATGACCACAACCCAAAACATATAGCTGTCGTCAACCATGCCAGAGGTAAGATTGGCAAGCAAGCCTGCGGGTGTCTTGACAAACACGGCCACCACAAGAATCATAAGCAGCAAGGCGAGGTAGCGTTGTGCGTTGCGCGCCACGACGCCCATCTCGTCACCAATAATCTCGGGCAGAGAGGCGCCGTTGCGCTTCAGCGAAATCATAGCTGCCATATAATCGTGGGCGGCTCCGCCGAAGATACAGCCGAACACAATCCACAGATAAGCCGAAGGACCGAAGAGCAAACCTTGTATTGTTCCAAAAATAGGACCAGTGCCTGCGATGTTGAGAAACTGGATGAGAAACACTTTCCATGTGGGCATCGGGGTGTAGTCGACACCATCTTGCATGGAGTAGCATGGTGTTTGGCGGTTAGCATCGGGCTGCATCACGTGTTCCACGAACTTTCCGTAAACAGCATAGCCCAATATAAGACAAATCAGACTGATAATAAATGTGTACATAATTGCTTTAGAAAATTTCCGCAAAATTACAGTTTTTTACCGAACAGACCAATACTAACAGCAACTTTAACTTATTCGTAGCCTTTTTGTGTCATTCTCAAAGTCACACGTATAGTTGATTCATGCGTATGGACAACCTACGCGTTAGAATAGCTTAAAAGCAAACCGGCGCACCTCAAAAAGAGATGCGCCGGTTTGTTTTTTTGAGCCTCTTGTCGGATTCGAACCAACGACCCCGAGATTACAAATCACGTGCTCTGGCCAACTGAGCTAAAGAGGCGGGTGGGCAAGCGGTTCTTATCGCGCCGCTACAACCAAGTACCCTTGCTACGTTCCCGTCCTGGGGGATTCCGAGGGAGCTGGCCGTAAGAGACTTGCCCATGTCATTGAGTGCTTTTCTCAAATGCGGGTGCAAAGGTAAGACAATTTGCGGAATAAAAGAAATAATATCACGTATAAAAAGCAATATTTAACATATTTTTTCGACTTTCACACCCTATATACCTCTAAAAAATATGTACCTTTGCACCCGTAATATGATAAATATCATCTCTTTAATACAACTCAAGGCTTTTGCCCGCCAAGACGGTTTTCTACTTTTCCTGTTGTGGATAGCGTCGTTTACTATTATCGTGAGTAACCCTGCATCCGCATGGGGCAGTCTGCTTGCCATGGCGACACCTTTCTTCGTAGGCTGGTTGCTCATAAGGTTTCGCGACTATGCCCTCAACGGCGTCATCTCGTTTCGCCGGGCCTTGGCATTCTCTATATTTACGTTCTTCTACGCTTCCATGCTCTTCGCGGTAGCGCAATACGTTTATTTTCGCTTCTTAGACCACGGCGCACTAATCTCAATGCTCACTTCCTCCGTCAAGACGCTTGAGCCGTTTTATCAGGCACAAGGCGTTTCAGTAGAGGGACTAAAGCAATCTATCACCATGATAGGAGGGCTGTCGGCAGTGGAGATAGCCTTCGTATTCATGATGCAAAACATATTCATGGGCTTCTTTATGAGCTTCCCCATAGCCTTGCTGACAAGGAGGAGCACAGAGGGAAGAAGTCTAAACCATTAAGAAACAACCAGAAAAATGAACATATCTGTAGTCATTCCCCTTTTCAACGAGGCAGAGTCGTTGCCCGAGCTTCACGCATGGATCCAGCGTGTGATGAATGCCAATAACTTCACTTATGAGATTATCTTCATCAACGACGGATCCACCGACAACTCGTGGCAAGTCATAAAAGAGCTCTCGGCAAAAGATCCTAACATTCACGCCATAAAGTTCCGCCGCAACTACGGCAAGAGCCCCGCGCTCTACTGCGGGTTCAAGAAGGCCGCCGGCGATGTGGTCATCACCATGGACGCCGACCTGCAAGACTCACCCGACGAAATCCCAGAGCTCTACAAGATGATAACTGAGGACGGGTACGACCTCGTGTCAGGCTATAAGAAAAAGCGCTACGACCCGCTCACGAAGACCATACCCACCAAGCTCTTCAATGCCACTGCAAGGCGGATAAGCGGAGTGCACAACCTCCACGACTTCAACTGCGGCCTCAAGGCCTACCGCAAGGACGTGGTGAAAAACATTGAGGTCTACGGAGAGATGCACCGCTATATTCCTTATCTTGCCAAGAATGCAGGATTCGACCGCATAGGCGAGAAGGTGGTGCACCACCAGGCACGCAAATACGGGACATCCAAGTTTGGCATCAACCGTTTCTTCAACGGTTATCTCGACTTGCTCACCCTGTGGTTCCTCAGCAGCTTCGGCAAGAAGCCAATGCACGTTTTCGGCTTCATAGGCTCAATCATCTTCTTCATCGGCTTCATCTCGCTCGTGTGGCTAATCGTGGAGAAAGCCATTGCGCTCTGCCAAGGCATCTACGGCGACTTGCTTGCCGACCACGCCTCGTTCTACATCGCACTGACGGCACTTTTACTCGGCACTCAGTTCTTCGTGGCTGGATTCCTGGGCGACCTCATGAGCAGGCAGAACCCACAGCGCAACGATTACCAGATAGAAGAAACCATCTGAAAATGAGGAAACTCCTGTATCTCTTAGTAGGGGTGATGAGCTTGGCGGCGTGTTCAACCATCGACTGTCCGCTCAACAACACCGTATACACCAAATACGTGCTTCGCGGACCCGTGACAACGTTGCCCGACATGCTCACCATCTCCACCACGACAAGCGACGGCTCCGACTCCGTGCTCATAAACATGCAGCAGAACACCGACTCCTTCTCGTTGCCCATGAGCTACAACAGGCCGGAGGACGTGCTCATAATGCAGACCAACAACCACTTCGACACCATCACGGTGGAGAAGACCAACACCCCACACTTTGAATCGGTGGACTGCGGAGTAAACTATTTCCATACCATCACCAACGTGACGTATACACGCCACGCCATCGACTCGGTGGTAATCCATCACAACATCGTCAACTATGATGCCTCGCAACCGCATTTCTATATCTATTTTAAAGAGAGTCGCCTGTAGCCTCCTGCTCTTGCTTGCCCTCACCGCCACGGCTCAAGGCACTGGCCAGCAACGGCTTTCCAAGGACGAGCAGCTGAAGCTACGCATGAAAGCCATCGACGACTCCATACCTTTATGGCGTGGCATACAGGTGAAGGCCGACCTCATGGGTGTCATACAGCGAGGCGTATCGTCAACGGGACAGTATGAAGCTGGAGTAAGAGTCAATCTCAAGGACAAGTATTTCCCGGTAGTGGAAATAGGTTTGGGACAGGCCGATGAAACAAACATCTCCACCAATACCCATTACACGACATCAGCGCCATATGGAAAGATAGGCATGGACTTCAACATCTTGAAGAACCGCCACGACATATACAGGCTCTATGCCGGCGTCAGATACGCATTCACCAGTTTCAAGTTCGACATCGACCGACCCGATGTCACTGACCCCGTTTGGGGCGACGAGGTACCGTTCTCCCTCCACGACGTGAAGGCGCAGTACCACTGGATGGAAATAGTCTTCGGCACCGAGGCCAAGATAGTAGGCCCCGTAAGCCTTGGCTGGTCATTCAGATACCGAAGGAGAATTGCCCACAACGACGGCGAATACGGCTACCCATGGTACGTGCCCGGCTTCGGCAAGCAAGGCTCGTCGCGCATGTGGGGCTCGTTTGAAATAATGGTAAACATTTGACACTCCACTACATACACCATAATGAAAAAGAAAAACATATTCAAGGTTGCCTTTCTCGCAATCCTTATTGTAGGTTCGGCAGCCATCATCTGGCAACAACACTCAACGCCATACCAGCACAACAAGGGATTCATCTTCGGCACCACCTACAGCATCACATACCAGTATCCCAAGGACTTGCAGCCGGAGATTGAGGCCGAGATGAAGGAGGTGGATGCCGCTTTGTCCACATTCAACAAGCAAAGCATCATCTCCGCCATAAACAACAACCAAAAGACCAAACTCAACAAGAAATTCACCGAGGTGTTCACCCTTGCCGAGAAGATTTCACGTGAGACCAACGGCGCTTTCGACATCACTGTGGCTCCGCTTGTCAACGAATGGGGCTTCGGATTCAAGAAAGGCCAAGACCCGACGAAGCACGTCATCGACTCGCTTCGCCAAATCGTTGGTTATGAGAAAGTGGCTCTCAAGGGCAGTACCATAGTGAAGCAAGACCCACGCATCAACCTCGACTGCTCCGGCGTGGCCAAAGGCTATGGCTCCGACTGCGTGGCCAACCTTCTGCGCCGCCACGGCATTGAAAACTTCATGGTGGAGATTGGCGGCGAGGTCGTGACTTCCGGCATCAATCCCGACCGCGTGCCTTGGAAAATCGGCGTTACCAAGCCCGTGGACGACCTGACACAACAAGGCAGTGAGCTGCAAACCGTGCTCAACATCACCGACAAGGCAATGGCCACAAGCGGAAACTACCGCAACTTCTATTACAAGGGTGGGAAGAAATATGCCCACACCATAGACCCCAAGACCGGCTACCCGGTACAGCACAACATCCTGTCATCGACAGTGGTGGCCGACAATTGCGCCACTGCCGACGCCTACGCCACTGCATTCATGGTTTTGGGACTCGAAAAGGCCAAAACCATACTGGACAAACATCCTGAGCTGATGGTTTATTTCATATACAGCGACAAGAACGGGAAAAACGCAGTGTGGTTTTCACCGTCAATGAAAAAAGTCATCACTGAATGAGATGGGATTCGCTTGCTTCTCTTCCGCTCTTCATGGGAATGAGCCAAAAGGAGTTGGAAAGCATAATGACACAGACCCGAATAGACTTCAACAAGGTCGACGCGGGTACTGTCATAGCTAAACGCAACGAGCCATGCGGCAAACTGATCATTGCCATCGCGGGCGAATTGCTTTGCCTGACATGCTCCGACGACAACTCCTACAAGATAGAAGAAAACGTCAGCGCACCGATAATACTGCATTCGGCCGGCATGTTCGGCAAGTATCAGGTGTTCACCAAGACCTTCACGGCCATAACGCCGACAAACACCATCACCTTCGAGAAAGACGAGCTGCACAAGCTGCTCGACAAGTCGCTGATTTTCCGAATAAACCTTATCCGCATTCTCGCCACGCAGTTGCAGAAGCGTGAGCAACAGCTTTGGGAACAACAATACCATCCCAAAGGCGAGACTATCGCTGAGCAAAACAACGACTTGCTGGTCCACAACATAAAACAATTCATCAAACACCGTTGCGTCACTCCTGCGGGACGCAAAGTGTTTCACATCAACATGTCTACCCTCGGCGCTCTGCTTGGGCAAAACCGCCAACAAATATCCAAGGCTCTCAACACCATGAAGCAAGAGGGGCTTCTCTCCTATTCGCGCGGGAAAATCGTGATACCCCAGTTGCAAAGCCTTTAGCCTTATTTGCTCTTCTTCCCCAATGCGCCGTAAACGATTTTGGCTATCAGCGGTCGCGAGGTCTCTTCTGTAAGGCCATGGCCGAGCCTGCCGTAGATAAACGGCACCTCAAGGCCCTTTATACAATAATGTGTGATGTCTGCCACCATATCCACATTTTCTATGTCAAACTCTCCGTCGGCCTTGCCCTCGGCATAAACCTTGCGGAACAGTTCCATTTCGTCCTCATCGAAATTCTTGCGCACCTTCTCCACCGTCCAGATGTTTCGGAAGAACTCAGCACGCAGATTGCCGTTGCGCACCACCGTCTCCCTTATCGAAGTGAGGTGGGTATAGATGAGTTCTATCACCTTGTCCTGTGGCGGTATGCGTTTCGCCGCCACCGCATCGAGCCGGTCGCTCAGACGTTCAAGCTCCGACTCTATCACGGCATAATAAATGTCCTCCTTGCAGTTGAAATAAGTATACAGCGTGCGGCGCCCCTTCCCCGATGCCGTTGCAATGTCGTTCATCGTGGTTCCGTTGACACCCTTCTTGGCGAACAGTTGACGCGCCACATCAACCAGATTCTGTCGTGTTTTGGATACTGACATGGTATTGTTTTTATCTAGCGATTTAATCTTTGAAACATTTATTGCACATTGCATTGGCGTGTGCATACGCATGTGTGCAAAAGTAGGAATTTTTATTGAGAACCACAAGAAAAGTATCCATGAAAATTTATCGTGTTTTTATAGAGAGCTCAAAGCCTTGTTTCCGAAATTTTTGCGTAATTTTGAAGCCGAATAACATAAAAGTGTAATGGTGCGACACGCAAAAAGAACAAAAGGCAAAACTTAAAGAAAGGGAAATTGGGAAAGGAAATTGAAATAAACGACATCAGCCAGCTTGCCGAATGGGACGAGGCATCGTTTCATTGGCTTTACCGTGAATACTACAAATCGCTTGTCGCTTATGCCATGCGCTTTCTCGACGACGCCTCCCATGCCGAGGACATTGTAGAAGAGTTGTTTGTCCGCCTCTACGACACCCGTCCGCAATTTGTATCTTTCCAGGCCTTGCGCCATTATCTCTATAGCTGTGTCTGCCACCGCTGCATCGACTACATACGCCATCGCGACACCGTCAACAACGTTGCCAAGGAAATGGCATCAGGTGGAGAGGCGGCCATAGAGGAAGATGAAGCCGCCTGTTTCCGTGAAGAATTCTATCGTCGCCTTTTCAAGATCATCGACTCCATGCCCGCCCGGCAGCGTGCCGTCTTCGTTGCTGCAATGGAGGGCAAGACCAATAAGGAAATAGCAGAGGAGCTTGGTGTCAGCATCGACACCGTGAAGACCCAAAAGAAACGCGGCATGAAGACCCTGCGCGAGGAGATGGGCTCCGCCAACTCAAGCGCCTTGCTCGAATTCTTTCTGCTATTATATATAATGTAGGAAACTGATACATATAATGTAGGAAACCAATACTGCCACCAAAAAACAATGCAGTCAATCGTCCTTGCGTAAAGGATTGATTGACTGCATTTTACGTTATATTCAGTCCGACGTGGCATTGCCGCTTTCCGATTACGTTGGAATCGCAAAGTGTTTACGTTAGTATCGCATTGCGATCCTAACATAAACGCGAACGCGGCATATTTAGGCGAACGATGCAGTAATTTTTCTTATAACTATAGCCCCACAACGACTAATACATACTATAATGGCTCATCCGAGATTTTGGAGTGATGTGTCGGATAAGACAAAACATCTCCAAGTGTTGTGAATGTAAAGATTTTTAGCAAGATTTTAACACTTGGGGGGCACACCATCTAGAACGGACACAGAGGCTATTAAGCGTAAAAAAGGGCGCCTTCAAGCCGATTTTAGGCCAAAATACCATGAAATCGGGTCGCGATAGTAGCCTTATCGCGGCGCGATTCTAACGTAAAGGCAATGCGATTCTAACGTAAACGCGGCGCGATTCTAACGTAAAGCCGATGCGAAAGCTATTTTTTAGGCCATGCCAAAGACTGCGAAAATATAACTATCTGGTTATAAATGCGTTACGAAAGTGCTACATAAATCGCTCAAATGCGCACGAGAGGAAAAGGTTTTCAAAAAAATCGATTTTCCGAGAGCCTTTTGTTGAGATTTTTCATCTGTTTTAAATATGACTATGGGGGGATGTCATCACTCCATTTCCCGGAAGAACCATTATAATGACATTCCTGTACACTTGGTACCATTACAAAAAAAGCCAATACAGCACAACACATCATTTCATACATTTTTTTGCGATTGTTGTCACCCTTTAATCGTTTTTATACGTTATTGATATAAAAAAAACGAAGTCAATGGACGTGAAAAACGATATACTAAAAGAATTGAAGGCCGAGAACCCCGATCTTTTCAACCAGTTGCTTGAAGAGCGCGAGGCGGCTCAGAGATATGACGCATACGGCAAGGTAGACAGCGAGGCAGCCTGGCAACATTTCCGCGCAAGCCACTTCGCCAAGCGCAGACTTTACTTACAGCCAGGCAAACAGGCAGGCACATCAAGGCGCAATGCCTGGAGGCTTTCCGTCGCAGCTGCAGTGGCTTGCGTGCTTGTGGTAGCAACGGCATTATGGTTCGGCAAGACCAGCACCGACTCCCCAAGGCAAATTGCAGAGGCACAGCAGAGCGCAGCAAGGCAAAGCGGCAAGACCGTGACACCAAAGCCTCAAAGCCAGAATGTAACCATGCAACCCCCAGTTGCGACAACCATTCTGCCTTCAGCACCGATGCCGGCAGAGTTTTTCAAGGGAGATGCTCCGGTAGACATTCTATCCACCGGCTCCGGCGACCGCAAGCTAACCCTTTCAGACGGCACGACCGTGTGGCTCAACAACGGGGCCACACTGAAATACCCTTCATCGTTTGAGGCCGACAACCGCACCGTTTATCTCACGGGCGAGGCTTACTTTGAGGTGAGCCACGAAAGCGGCAGACCTTTCTACGTGCGCACCGACAACGGCATAGTGAAAGAATACGGCACAAGCTTCAATGTCAACGCCACAGCCCACAGCACCACCGTCACCCTTATAGAGGGCAGCATCAGCGTCATAGCCGCAGGCGGTGGCGAAAAAGCCATCGCGCCGGGCGAACAAGCCGTCATGAGGCAAGGCACAACTACGGTAAGCTATCACGACATAACCAACGATATAGCCTGGAAGACAGGCATATACATGATGGACAACAAGACTGTAGGCGAATTGGCCGAACTGTTGGCCGAGTGGTACGACTGCCAAGTGCAGTTCCGCTCACGCGAGACACGCGAGGTGCGATTCAGCGGCATCGTGAACCGCAACAAGTCGCTGTCTACCATCCTCTCAGCCATATCCTATGCCACCGACGTCAAGATCCACTTGGTCGACGGCTGCATCGTATTTGAATAACAAACCTATCATTATAATAAATACACACAAGAGAGATTATGAGAGATTATTTCAACTTTAGGCGCGTCTT
>CAZXGQ010000028.1:0-29613 GCA_964640415.1 uncultured Prevotella sp. | reverse complement strand
AGACCGTCATGAGCCTTGAGGAGTGCCTTGTACATCAAGGGTGATGAGTATGTGGAGGTCAAGCCTAAATCTATGCGCATGCGCAAGATGATACTCGACCACCTGGAGAGAAAGCGCTCAAACAAGGAATAAGCTCCCTGTGGGTTCTTCATTGACAACTTAGGGGTATTCCCTATAAGATATCAATCCTCATTGCTCAGTTTGTGGGCAATGGGGATTTTTTGTTTTCTTTAAAATCTTTTGAATCCGTGTGAGAAAAAAGTCCGTGTGGGACTAAAACAGAAATATGTGGGAACAAAAAATCCCTCCATCATTGTCGGAAACGGCAACGATGGAGGGATTCTTTTATGCTTGTTACTTTACTTCGTCAATCCGTGTTTTGAGAGCTTAAGCGGGGCCTGGCGCAAAGCTTTGGCGCTGCGGCGCAACGATTTGGCGCCTGACGCTTCGTCGACTTTCATCAGAACCGGGTTGCCAAACGACAGCAGGCTTCCTGCGTAGTTGGTGCTCGTTGTGGCGTTGGCCTTGAATGCGTCGATGCTCAGTCCGTTGACTTGGGTTGCCTCGTCAATGGTGCCGTCGTCCTTAAACTCGCCCCATGTGGTCTGGCTCTCTTCGTCGTACACAATCTGGGCAGAGTAGGTTACGCTGCTGTCCCAATAGATGTAACCGTCGGTTGCCAGCATGTCTGCAAAGAGATAATATGTGGTCTTGCCCAATGTGAATGGACCGATGGCTGTGCCGCCGGCAATGGTCAGCGTCAGCGTGGCGTCGTTCCATGTCAGGCCGAGGGGCAGGTCAATAGCAGGCAAGTAGAGCTCTTTGGCACCCGATGTGTTCTCTCTAAGGGTTGCCATGGTGCCGGAGAAGATGCCTGCTGCCAGACTGTCGCCGTCAAGCAGGTAGTATTCGCCGGCTACATCCTTGTCGAAGTCGGCCTGGGTGATGCTCGACGTGTAGGTAGAGCCGTTGCTTGTGGTTATTGTCACCGTTGCTGTGCGAGGATGCCCAGTGGTGTTCTCGGCGGCAGTCAACGAGATTTGCTCTTCGTCAGCCGTTACCTTGAGCCAGTTGGCGGTGCTGGTCACTGTAGGTGTAACGTCCACCTCCATGTCATAGCTCAGTGTCTGAGCCTTGTCGGAGAACAGGACGGTCTGCGGCAGAGACGTGGAGAACACGAAGCCATACTGGTCGATGTCCACTATTACCGAGTCGGTTGCGTTCGACTTGACCACCACCGTGGCATGTCTTGACTGTTTGCTGTCGTTTTTTGCCGCCGTAACCAATACCGATTTGGTTGCGTTGTCAGCTTTCACGGTAGCCCAGTCAACGTTGGCGTATGCCGATGCGATGGGTTGGTCCACGGTGATAGTGTTCTCGCCACCAACGGCCTTGAAAGTCGTGCTTGTCACCGACACTACATTGAGCTGGCTCTGTTGTATGGTGTCGTCGGAATCGTTGTCCTTGCAAGAGTACAGGCTCAGCCCGCCCATGCATGCCACGGCAATTATCAGTGCTTTTATGTTTTTCATGATCGTGAAGTCTTGTTAGTTGATTTTAGTCATCGTCTCTGGGCCTACCAGGCGGTAGTCGCCAGGACGGATGTAGAGAGATGAAATTCCCTTTGCGCTGCCAACTCGTGTGCTGCTGCTTGGTGTGCCAGAGAACAGATAGAGATAGAACGAGTCGGTTGTAAGGCCCGTATAGTCGTTCGGCTCGAACTGCAGCACTGTGCCTTCCTGGCTGATGTCGCGCGACAGGACCATGCCGGCAGAGGTAGACCATGTGAAGTAGCCTTCTCCGAATGCGTTCCATCCGCAGAGCCACAGCTGGTATCCGTTGTAGTCGCAGAGATACTGTGTGTTGAGGCTGAGCGTTCCGTTGGCCTTGTCGTAGGTCAGCGTGAGGTCGTAGTTGTCGTTCATGCCCTTAAGAAGGTATGTCTTGCCGTCGCCGGCAGGCTCAAGGGTCAGCACCCGGGTGCTTGCGCCCCAGTAGGTGGTTATGTTGTACTTGCCGGCAAACTCCTTGTACTTCATGTAGTTCTCCGGAATGAGCACGCTCAGCTTCAGACCTTGTGCCGTAGCTTCGTTGGAAGTGAACGACATCTCCTCGGTGTCGTAGTTGAGAGTCTGCACCGACTTGTTGTCAACCTCGATAGGCTTTGCGAGCGTGATGCCCGTCGTTGACACATAGTAAGGTATGTCCTTGTAGCCGTCCTTGTTTGTGAACGTGAGCATGCGGTCGTCGCTCAGCGACACGGTGCCCAGTGTGTCGTTGCCGTCAACCAGAGAGAAAGTTCTCATCAGGTCTTCGTCCATCTGCTGGATCTTGGTGATTTCGTCTTCCCAGCTTGTCGACTCAGCCACGCGGGTCATGACCATGTGGTTGCCCCATTTCTTTCCCCTGAGGTAGATGGAGTCGTTGGTGGTGCGCATGATCACGAACTCGAAGTCCTGCTGCTCGCCGTCGTCATCTACGATGGAAGGCTGTGCGAGGTAGTGGAATATCTCGTTGTAGGTATTCACGGTCAGCACGGGACCCTGGTCGGAGATCACGTCGTAGCTCGACGTGGTCTTCATGTCGGCTGTAGCAATGTCGCTGCTCACGGTCACCTTGTCGTTGGCGAACTTCATGAAGTAGGTGTAACCGCCGCCGCTGTAGTCTTCTCCTGTCCACAGGTGCAGCTCCCATCCGTTTGATGCCGACTCAAGCAAGGTCTTGTCGGCCGCCACGGTTTCCTCCAAACGTTCTGCCGCCGGCGTGCCGAAGAGTTCGGTGTCGTCGTGCAGTGAACAAGACGACAGGCCAAGTATGGCTGTGCCTATAAGTATGCTGTTTATGATCTTTTTCATAGTTGATGTCTTATTCTAAGGTTGTCAAATCGAGTGTGCTGATCTCTGAAGCCCTGCGCTGTACGATGTCGCGCATCTTGTCGATGTCGAGTCCCCACGAGTCTTTCATGTAGCTGCGCACCATTGTCAGCTTCTTGTTGATGAGTTCGCCGCCTTCGCTTCCGGCGTCCTTGATGATGGCTGCCCACTCCTCAGGCGAGTCGGTGACATATATCGACATCATCTCGGCGAAGTCCTCTCCAGGCTCGCTCATGGCGTATGGAGTGACGAAGCCGGCGGTGTGGGCTTCATTGTCCGACATCAAATACCAGTCGCCGCTCACATATCCGTTCTCGGTGATGAGCTGATAGCTGTCGCTATAGTTCTTCTTCTGGTTCAGGATATGCGTGAACTCATGGTGCATGGTGTGGAAGTAGTACTCGTTCATCGTGGCGTAGTTGTGCAGAATCCTGTCGGTGAGGTTGTTGACCATGTACAGGGTTATGATGTATCCGCCCTCTGCCGTACCGAGCACCATTGTGCCTTCGCCGCTGTTGTAGGCAGGCGAGCCGATGAGGTGGATCACTCTGGGCACGTTCTCCTTGACGAATGTTGGCCCCATGGCCTCAGAGTAGGCGTCGAACCACAGATACTTGGCAAGGATCATCAGCTTGGCCGACTTTGCCGAGTCGGCTGGCACGAGGTTGTAGCTCATGTCGGAGTAGATGTCTTCCATCTTGTATTTCACTTCGACATTGTATGGTGCGGTGAAGTTTTTCTGCAGCCACAAGTCGAAGTTGTCCCTGTTTGGCGATGCCGTAGAGAATATCTCGGCTCCGTCCGGGTCATCGTTGGAGCAGGAGGCGAAGCCCAGCGCCACGACAGCCGTGAGAATGAACAAATATATTTTCTTCATGTCTATGTTTGCTTGAAAAGTTTGTTTACTTGTTTCTTGGGTTTGCCTGCAAGCCAGCCGTGATAACGTCTTGCGGGAGCTGGATGGCGCGGCGCGGGTCGTCTTGCGTGAGTGTGTCGGTCACCTGGAGCACCTGGCAGCTGCGGTTGAGCGTGCGGCGGTAGATCTCGATGCCATAGCGCTTCACGTCCTGCATGCGCTCGCCCTCGCCGAAGGTGAGGATGCGGCGGAGCTGCAGCACGGCCTGTATGACGTTCTGCTGGGTCTTGTCGCTGATGGTGGCGAACACGGGGTGCAGAGGCTTCTTCGGTGTCGGCTCCGTCGGGGTGTAGTCGGCTAAGCCGTCGTAGAAAGTGTTGATGCCGTCGAGAGTGACGCTCTTGCTTCCGTTTGACATGGCTTTCAGCTCGAGGTTGAGGTCGCTGACGGCTCCGTTGTAGTCGCCGTTAAGCGCCTTTGCCTCGGCGCGCACGAGCAGGGTGCCGTCGGTGGTGAGGGCTGCTATCTCGCTGTGTGCGTAACCGATGCCGGCCTGCAGGTCAGTGTACTCGAAGCTGTAAGGAATCTTGTTGATGAAATACTTCGACAGGCTGTTGTTGTGCCATACGGTGTAGCCGAACGATGAGCTGGCTCCCCATGGCCCCTGGGCCTGCAGAGTCTCCTTGGTGCTGATGAGCTGGCTGTGGGCAAACTGGTTGCCGCGGCGGTAAGGACCGTAGTAGGCGCCCCACGTTGAATAAGTCGAGAGGAGGAGCAGGTTGGCATCCTCAGACGAGCTGATGTAGCCGTTGGGAGCCACCTGGCCGTTCACGGACAGAGCGTAGAACGTAGCCCAGTCGCGCAGGCTGTTGGCGGTGTTGGTGCCAAGCACGTTGTCGGCATAGCTGATGGCCTTCTCGTAGTTGCCGTAGTAGAGGTTGAACTTGGCGGCGAAGGCATAGGCAGCGGCGCGTGTGAAGTGGAACTTCGGCTGAGAGTACTGGTCGTCCTGTACGAGAGGCAGGCCGGTCTCAATGTCGCTGTTGATCTGTTCGTAGACCTGCTTCAGCGTGCCGCGCTCATATTGTGTGCCCACATGCTCCTCTGGCTCAGTGGGGTAGGGCACACCAAGCTCCTTGTCGGCTGTGGTGGCGCCGTAGGCGTTGCAGAACACGTTGGCGAGCATGAACTCGCTGTAGGCGCGGCAGAGCAGTGCTTCGCCACGCTGGGCGTTGAGGCTTGAGGGGTTGCCCTGCTTCTCTATGGCCTGCAGTGCCTCGTTGGCGCTGGCCACCCTGAGATACAACTCCTGCCAAAGCTCCTGAGGCGACTCGTCTTCTGATATGTCGGTGATGTCTTCCCAGTTGTAGGCCTCTTTCTCAAACTGGTCGCCGTCGTTCCATCCTGTCACGTCGAACTGGTCGTTGTTGTCGGAGTAGCGCTCCAGCAGGAAGGCGGGATGGCGTGTCGGGTATGCCGACACAAGCAGGTCGGTGATGTCTTCGCTGCTCTCCAGCTCCATGCGGTTGTCGGGCAGCTCGTCGAGGAACTTGTCACAAGACGAAAGGCCAAGGCTTGCAGCAAGAAGCGTGAAAGCTATGTATTTGCTATATGTCTTTTTCATAAGAATGTTCTCTACTTGTTTTTGTTTCTTCCGAATATGTGGTTTTATCGTTGTCGCCGTTTACATTCCGACCTTGAGTGTCAGCGTGTATTGTCTTGGCACAGGTGCAGCCACACCGCCCGAGTTGATGAACTCCGGATCCTGGCCTTGCAGCTTCTTGTCGGCGTAGATGAGGAAGAGGTTGGTTGCCTGCAGCTTGAGCGAGATGTCGTTGATAGGCGTGCTGTTGAACCATGCCTTCGGGAAGTCGTATGAGAGCGAGATGTCCTTCATGCGGATGAAGTCGCCCTTGGCTATGCGGTCGTGCGTGTAGTTGTAGGCGTTGTATCCGTAGCGCAGCTGCTTGTTGCTCTGATAGGTGCGATAGTCGAGGATGGCAGGTACTGATGTCACTGCCTCGTCGCCAGGCTGCATGAAACGGTTGCGGTACTCCTTTGTCATAGCCGTCAGGTCGCTGTAGTTGGCGCGGAAGACGGGGTCGAGACGGATCACGTTGCCGAAGCTGTAGGTCACGAAGATGTTCAGACGCCAGTTCTTGTAGCGGAACTCGTTGCCGAAAGAGCCGGTGAAGGTTGGGTCTGTCGGACCCTCATAGATGAGGTATGAGTTGTTGTCGCGGTTCTGGAAGTCGATGTCGATTGACGTGATCTCACCTTCAGGTGTATAGAACTGGGGTATGCCCTGCTCGTCGAGTCCGGCGTAAGGGATGGAGAAGAGGCCGCGGTAGGGGTATCCCACCATGGCGAAACCGTTTTGCGAGATGAGGTCCATCGTTCTGGCGCGTGCCATGAGCTTGGTCACCTCAGTGGTGACGTGCGAGAAGATGATGTTGGTTGTCCAGCTGAAGTCCTTCAGCTTGAAGTTCTGTGTCTGGAGCGAAGCCTCCTGTCCGTTCGACTTCATGGATGCCATGTTGGCGTAGCGCACCACCTCGCCGCCGACGCCTTGTGTAGCCGTGGGGCCGATGAGGTCGTAGTTGTTGCGCCAGAATATGTCGAACGTGAGGTTGATGCGGTTGTTGAGGAAACCAAGCTCAGTGCCGAGGTTGAACTCGTGCTTCTTCTCGTAGGTGAGGTCAGCGTTGGCAATCTGGTCGATCTGGATGCCGCTCTCACGGTCGGAAGAGAAGATGCGGTAGGGGTTATACGACTTGAGGATCACCGTAGAGTTTGTGTAGCTGGCAGGACCGGGGTCAGCGGTCAGCGAGTAGGATGCACGCAGGGTGGCGTGGGTCAGCGTCTTGCCGAAGGTGCTGTAGAACCAAGGCTCCTGGTCGGCGTTCCAGCTGCCGGAGATGTTCCATGTGGGCAGCCAGCGGGCCGAACGTGAGCGACCCAGACGGTTGGTACCCTCATAGCGGTAGGTGCCGGTGAGGTTGTAGCGCTCCTTATAAGAATATGTGGCAGTGCCGAAGAAGGCCGATGTGCGGTTGTGGGTGTGCGAGAGCGTGTAGTAGTCGGAGTTCTGCTCCTGTGCCTTCTTGAAGAACTCGTAGGCCCAGAAAGGCACCTCGCCACGGCTGAACTGCATGCCTACGCCGTTGAACCAAGAGCGTGAGCGGTCGACGTTAGAGATATCCAAGCCGCCGAGTACGTCGATGAAGTGTCCGGTATTGAAGCGGTGGTGATAGTCGGCTGTGGCACGCACGTCCCAAGACAGCTTGGAGAGGTCGGTGCGCTGGTAGAATCCGCCCTGGGGCAGCACGGTGACAGGCAGCGCATAGGCATTGTCGGGGTCGGTGTAGAGGTAGTTGTTGTTGTCGCGGATGGTGGAGTTGCTCATGGCGCGGTAAGCCTGTGCCTGGTTTGAGTTCTCCGTGATGTTGTTCTCCTGCGACGACTTGTCATACTGCACTGCACCCACGACGTGGATGCGCAGGTCTTCGATGGGGTTGTAGGCAATCTCGCCCTGGAACTTGGTGTTGACAACGTTCATGTTGATGTTGTTGTTCTCCAGCTCGTTCAGGATGTTGAACGGTGCGTAGTTTGCCTGATAATACGTGTTGGGGTCGAGCGTGCGCGAGGTGTTCAGCGCATAAGAGTACGGGTTGATGTCGAAGTCGCGCTTCACCTGTCCTGTCACGGCGTCGACGTCTTGGCTCAATGTGCCTGGAGCCTTCTGCTTGCGGTATGAAGCCGAGCCGAGGAGCGTGAAGGTGAGGTTGTCGAGAAGGTGGTGAGAGGCGTTGAAGTTGGCGGTGTAGCGCTTCATCTGCGACTCCTTGTACCATCCTGGGTCGTCCATGAACGACATTGAGACGTAGTAGTTCGACTTGTTGGTACCGCCGCTCATGCTGATGGAGTGGTTCTGCACGATGTTGCTTGAGAAGAGCTCCTTGAACCAGTTGGTGTTTCTCCATTCGGCAGTCTGCAGGAAGGCGTTGCGGGCCTCGGTGGTGTTGGCGAGCTCGAACTGACCTGTTGTGGCATCGTAGGTGTTGATGCGCTTGTACATGTCGCCGTAGACACCATAGTCGCTGCCGTTGAGCACGTCGGAGATATTGAGCCATCCCTTGTCGGCCATCTCCTTGTAGATGCCCATCTGCTCCTGCGAGTTGAGGATGTTGAACTGGCTGTAGGAAGGTATCATGCGGGTGGTGAACTCGCCTGTGTAGTTGATGTGTGCCTGTCCGGCGCGTCCCTTCTTCGTGGTGACCACGATGACGCCGGCCATGGCGCGCGCACCATATATAGATGTGGCGGAACCGTCCTTCAGAATCTGGAAGCTCTCGATGTCGTCGGAGTTGAGACCCGAGATGGCAGACGAGATAAGCGTTTCGGCGTCGCCGGAGCTGAGGTCGTCGGCACTGATGTCGGTGATGTCTTCCTGGACCACACCGTCGACCACCCACAGAGGCTTTGAGTTACCATAGATTGACGTTGCACCGCGCACGCGGATCTTTGGTGCCGTACCGAATGTGCCCGACACGTTCTGCACGCTGACACCGGCTACGCGGCCTTCGAGTGAGCGGCTGATGTCGCCCAAGCCGCCGATGAGGGCGTCCTCGGCTTTCACCTGTGTTGCGGCACCCGTAAACATGCGGCGGTCAACGTTCGACATACCTGTCACCACGACCTCGTTGAGGGTCTTGTCGTCAGCGCTGAGCTTGATGGTCATTCCCTGACGGACTGTGACAGTCTGAGGGGTCATGCCGATGTAGGAAACGTAGACTTTCTTGCCCGCTGGCACGTTCAATGTGAAGTTTCCGTTTACATCGGTCACGGTGCCCGTCTTAGTTCCCTGAACCATGACTGATGCGCCTATGATAGGCTCACCGTCATCCTGAGACACAACTTTACCGGAGATTTTACTTTGGGCAAAACTCGCTCCTACGCAAAGGAACAGGCCAGCCAAAGTAGAGCTAAACCTTTTTGTCATAAATCTCTCTTTTAAATTTTAAAAAAATTGTTTTTTCTGTGATTAAATGCAAAATTAATAAGAATTAAAAGAAAATGCAAATAAAAAGCAACGTTTTTGCTGCTTGATGGGTAAAAATGCGATTTTCTGTTAAGTTTGGGGCGCTTTTGCTGAAATTTTGATAAATGTTGCCGATGAATGGACTTGGCTTGGCTGTTTTCTTGCTTGTGTAAAATATTATTACCGCAAACAAGGCGCCCGGAACGGGGCTCCTGCCATTCGTTCATGCGTTATGTTATGTGTTACTTGCGGGGATTAAGCATCTAAGTTTTGTCTTATAACAAATAGGGCGTTTGTCGTGATTTTTCATTAAACGGCTTCTGCTTCCAGACATTGAGCGTGCGTTAAAATTGCTATAGATATTTAGTGGAATTTAAGAAATTGGGGACCGGCGTTGATTTGGGTCCCACATGCAAATCGGCATATATCCGAAAAGTCCGTTGGCAACACGGAAGACACGATTTGTAAAGTTTTTTAGCAAGATTTTAACACTTGAGTGGCACACCTTCTAGAACGACAGAGGAGGCTCCGAAGTGTTAAAAAGGGCATTTCCAGGCCATTTTTTGACCCAAAAACCATGAAATCGGGTCGCGATAGTAGCACTATCGCGGTGCGATTCTAACGTAAAGGCACTGCGATTCTAACGTAAAGCCATCGCGATTCTAACGTAAAGCCGACCGGGAAGCCCCGATTTATGTCTTGTTTTAGACTGTGAAAATATAAGCATCTGATTATGAGATTGTTATAAAACACCGTAAAAATCGCTCAAATGCGCACGAGGAGAAAGGTGTTTCAAAAAAATCGATTTTCAGAGAACCTTTTGTTGAGATTTATGTTAATGTTTAATGTTTATTGTTTAATGTTTACTGGTTCTATGCTGATTCGTGTGGGCGTTTTCTTTCTCACATTTCTTTTTCCACACTCAACATAGACCCATTTATTTGCATATCTCGCGCAAAACGCCTATCTTTGCCAACAATATTATCACTAATGCACATAAACCATCTATCCGATTCCAAGACATGAAAATACATCACGTCCTGATTGCAGCCGGATGCTTTATAGCCTCCTCGCTGCCTGCCCAGACCATGCTCTCGGGCTACGACTATGGCAATGCCGCCGCACCCACCGGGAAGGAATGGCAACAGCCCGAACTTGTGGGCTACAACAAGCTGCAGCCCCACGCTTGGTTTACCAGCTTCGCCACGGCCAACGAAGCCAAGAGCGTGCTGCCCGAGGCATCGACCTTCTGGATGAGCCTTGACGGAAAATGGAAGTTCCACTTTGCCAAGAACCCCGACGAACGCCCAAAAGACTTCTTTGCCGCCGGATACGACGACCGGCAGTGGGACGATGTCGACGTGCCCATGTCGTGGAACATCTATGGCGTGCAGAAAGATGGCTCGCTCAAGTACGGCGTGCCCATCTATGTCAACCAGTGGACCATCTTCAAGACCAATGTGGCGGTGGACGACTGGCGCAAGGGAGTAATGCGCGAATCGCCCAAGGATTATACCACCTACACCTACCGCAACGAGGTGGGCTCCTACCGCCGTTCGTTCAGCCTGCCCCAGACGTGGAACGGCCGTGAGGTATATATCAGCTTCGACGGCGTCGACTCGTTCTTCTACCTATGGGTCAACGGCCACTATGTGGGATGCTCGAAAGACTCGCGCGACGTGGCTGAGTTCGACATCAGCCAGTGGGCGCATGCCGGCAACAACGAGGTGGCAGTAGAGGTCTACCGCTCGTCCGACGGCTCGTTTCTTGAGGCCCAGGACATGTTCCGCCTGCCGGGCATCTTCCGCACCGTGGCAGTCTACAGTAAGCCGAAGACACACATCAGCGACCTGAAGGCAATACCCGCATGGACAGCCGACAGCACCGGCACACTCAATATCGACGTGGCCTTGACCAACCTCACCGGCAAGCAGCAGAAGGGATGCAGCATAGTGTTCACGCTCTATGCCAACGAACTCTACGGTGAGGCCGGCGCCAAGGTGCACACGCTGACATCGCCCGCCATCACGCTGCCGGCCGATGCCGCCACCAACACCACCTTCAACCAGCAGCTCACCATCGGCGGCGCACGCCCCTGGACGGCCGAGGAACCAAACGTCTACACCCTCGTCTGCGAACTGCGCGACAAGAAAGGACGCACCATCGAAGCCGTGAGCACGCAGACGGGATTCCGCACTGTGGAGATTAAGCAGGTGGCGGCTCAGGACGACGAGTTCCATCTGGCAGGCCGCTACTTACTTGTCAACGGACGGCCGCTGAAGCTGAAGGGCGTCAACCGCCACGAAACCAGTCCCTCGCGCGGACATGCCATTACACGCGAGCAGATGACCGAGGAGGTGATGATGATGAAACGCGCCAACATCAACCATGTGCGCACCAGCCACTATGCCAACGACCCCTACTTCTATTATCTCTGCAACAAATACGGCATCTGGCTCGAGGCTGAGGCCAACGTCGAGAGCCACGAGTATTTCTACGGCAAGGCCAGTCTCAGCCACGTGCCCGAATTCCGCAACCAGCACGTGGCACGCATGATGGCCATGGCCCACGCACGCGTCAACGACCCCTCAATAGCTATCTGGAGCCTCGGCAACGAGGCCGGACCGGGCGACAACTTCAAGGTGAGCTACGAGGCTGTACACTCGTACGACCCCTCAAGGCCAGTGCAGTATGAGCGCAACAACAACATAGTGGACATGGGATCCAACCAGTATCCGTCGGTCAACTGGGTGCGCGCCGCCGTCAAGGGCGACATGGACATCAAGTATCCGTTCCATATCTCCGAATATGCCCACTCCATGGGCAATGCCGTTGGCAACTTGCAAGACTACTGGGACGCCATCGAGTCGACCAACTTCTTCTGCGGAGGTGCCATCTGGGACTGGATAGACCAGTCGATGTACCACTACACGCCCGACGGACAACGCTACCTGGCCTACGGCGGCGACTTCGGCGACACGCCAAACGACGGACAGTTTGTCATGAACGGTATTATCTTCGGCGACCTCGAGCCCAAACCGCAATACTATGAGGTGAAGAAGGTTTACCAGAACATAGGCATCACATGGAAGGACAAGGCTGCCGGAACTATCGACATCTTCAACAAAAACTATTATGCCGACGACCTCTCGGGCTACACCGCCTCCTACAGCCTTACCGCCGACGGACAGGAGGTGGCCAAAGGCGCGCTGGACCTGGGCTGCGTGGCTCCGCGCACCCACAAGACGCTCGCCATACCGGCCCTGACAGACCGCAACCTCGACGCCACACGCGACTACCGCCTCGATGTGTCGTTCTGTCTGAAGAACCGCATGCCATGGGCCAGTGCCGGCTACCGGCAGGCCTACGAGCAACTGCCCGTGCAGACGGCAAAGCAACGCCCGTCGATGGCCCGGCTGACTGTCGGCAACGGTAAGGTCGGCATCAGTCAGACGTCCGGTGATATCACGCTCAGCGGCAAGACCTTCGCCTGCACGTTCAGCAAGGCCACGGGTGCCATCACCTCGCTCACCTATGGCGGCAAGCCCGTGTTTGCCGACAGCTGCGGACCGCAACTCGACGCCTTCCGCGCATGGGTCAACAACGACAACTGGGCCTACCAGGACTGGTATGCCAACGGTCTCCACTGCCTGCAGCACAAGGCCACGGAGAACCGCGTGGCTGCCAACGCTGACGGTTCGGTGAGCGTGAAGTTCACTATCGTCAGTCAGGGCACTGAGAGCGCACGCCTTGAGGGTGCCGACCGCAACTGGAAACGGCTGGTGAAGACCGGCGACCGCCCCGACTTCCACTTCACCACCAGCGTGGTCTACACAATCCACCCCGACGGATCGGTGGAAAACCAGAGCACAGTGTCGGCTTCGCGCACCAGCCTTACGCTGGCACGGCTGGGCTACGTCATGAAGCTGCCCAAGACGATGAAGCACATGAAATACTACGGCCGTGGACCCGTAGACAACTACCCCGACCGCAAGACCGCGCAGACCGTAGCCATCTGGAACCAGCCTGACGTGGCGCACGAGTTTGAAAACTTCCCAAAGCCGCAAGACATGGCCAACCACCAGGACTGCCGGTGGGTGGCCCTCGCCGGCGACAGCCAGCAGGGAGCCATCTTCGTGGCCGACAGCGTGATGAGCGTCTCGGCTCTGCCCTACACGGCACAACAGCTGGCTATGGCCAACCACCCCTATGAACTCGCCGAGAGCGACGGCGTGTGGCTGCACCTCGATCATGCCATTACCGGACTTGGAGGCAACAGCTGCGGACAGGGCGGTCCCCTCGACCCTGACCGCGTGAAGAGCAACACCCAGACGTTTGGCTTTGCCATACGACCTGCCGCCTCGATGGCCGACACCACGCTGACGGCACTGGCAAACGTTTCTCTCGATGACGAGAAGCCGCTGTCTATTAGCCGCACGGCCGACGGAAAGGTGACGATAAGCGGGGCCGACGCCCGCACTATATATTATAAGGTGAACGGCGCACGCCGCGCGGCAGTCTACACCCAGCCCTTCGACCTGCGCCAAGGCGGAAATGTGGTGGCCTATGCCAAGGGCTCGGCCTTCCAGTATGCCCGCCAGTTCGAACGCATCGATGCCGTGCCCGTCACCGTGAAGTTTGCCAGCTCGGTGGAGACCGGTGAGGGCGACGCCGAAAACATGACCGACGGCGACCCAACTACATTCTGGCATACCATGTACAGCGTCACCGTGGCCAACTATCCCCACTGGGTCGACTTCGACTGTGGCACCGTCAAGACAATCAAGGGCTTCGCCTATCTGCCGCGCCAAGATTCGGGCAACGGCCGCATCAAAGACTATGATGTGCAGACCAGCCTCGACGGCAACACTTGGGGCCCAGTAGTGGCCAGCGGAGCGTTTGCGGCCGGCAGTCAGCTGCAGCGCGTCGTCTTCAGCAAGCCTGTGCGCGCCCGCTACCTGCGCTTCACGGCCAAGAGCTCGCTCGATGGACAGGACTTTGCCACCTGCGCCGAGTTTAGCGTGCTCGAGCAGTGATCAGCGCACATAAAGCCAACATTACGCAAGCTTCTGTCTTGAGGCAAACCGGTTTGTTTGGAGGCAAACGGTTATCGGCAAAAAACTTTAAAAAACAGCGCGGGTGGCGAAAGTGGCTCTACAGCTGCCTTCGTCACCCGCGCTGGCCATAAAGCTTAAACCGCTCATGCATCTGACAACGCATACAAACACATACGATGACTATCATGTTTTTGTGTCCTGCAAAAAAAGGCGCATCCGACAAACCTTGTGAACTGTGTTCTGCAGTGGTTGTCGGATGCGCCTAAAACGTAGATTTTGAGCACCTTAGCTTAGAGCCCGTATTTCTCTTTCAATGCCTTGAGCCTGTCTTCGGTCTGTTGCTTGAACCGTCGGTATTCTTCGCTCTCTGGGTGAAGTGGGCGATGGTTGAGAGCTTCGCGTATGGGTTTCCACTCTTTGAGGAAAGCGACGGTGGCGTCGGAGAAATAAGTTGAGACTATGCGCTCGAAGATATAGTCAACGGCCTGGTCGGAAGGGTGCAGCATGTCTGGCTTGTAGAAACGATAGTCGCGAAGCTCATCGTTGATAATCTCGAACGATGGGAAATAGTTTGTCTGCCGGACATTTGGCGTTGCCGTTCCGGCTTTTACCAGAGAGTCGATGGCAAGCAGGAGAGTGGCCTTCGACAGTTGCGACTCATGATAGCCGTATTTGCGGTAGCGTATTGGCGATACGGTGAGGATAAACCGTGTCTTGGGGAAGTTTCTGCTGATGAGAGAAATGGCTTCGTCAAGATAGGCGGCACACTCACTGACGGTCAGTTCGCGCTCTTCGAAGAGGCGTTGCGGACGCTTCTGGCAGTTGTCTACAATCTCGCCCGTCTCCTTGAGAATGTATACATGGTTGGTGCCAAGTGTCATCACAGCCGTGCCTTGCTCGTCGGGGGAGAATGGCATGGCGCCGTCGCGGAGCAGGCGCTGCACGGTGTGGAGGATACTGGCAGGGTTGTACATCACGCCGTAGGGGTTTACTACGGTGCGGAAACGCTCATCGGCGAACCGCTTGCCGATGTTGTCGGCAAAGCATGACCCTATAAAGAGCATGCGCTCGCAAGGCTCTATCTTCCAAGGGCTTTCGGGAATGTCTACTATGGTTCTGAAATCCATACCACAAAGTTACGCGATTTTTTGGTCAATAGGAGATAAATTAGTAATTTTGTGAGATATGGAAAGGGAAATCATCACAAGCGCACAGAATCCAAAGGTAAAGCAGCTGATACAGTTGCAGCAGAAGTCGGCGTTCAGACGCTCGGAGGGGCTCTTCGTAGTGGAGGGTGCCCGTGAGTTGCTTCATTGTATCCACTCGGGCTTCGACGTGGAGACCATGTTCTACTGCCCCGAGATACTTCAGGCTTACGAAGGTGCCGCCGAGATTCTCGCCTTGGCCCGCGAAGGCGTAGGGCATGAGGTGTCGGCGAAGGTCTACGGCCGAATGGCATACAGGGAAGGCACGGAAGGCGTCATTGCAGAACTGCGGGCAAAGCACATTGGCTTGGCTGACTTGCGCTTGCCCGAGAATCCGCTCGTGGTGGTGCTGGAACGCGTGGAGAAGCCAGGCAACCTCGGGGCGGTGCTGCGCTCGGCCGATGCGGCTGCCGCCGATGCCGTGATTGTGTGCGACCCCTTGACCGACCTTTTCAACCCCAATCTCATACGCTCGAGCATTGGCGCGGTGTTCACCGTGCCCACAGTGGCGTGCACATCCGAGGAGTGCATTGCCTTCCTCAAAGAGCGCGGCATACAGATACTCACTGCCCAGCTTCAGGATTCGAGCCTTTATTATGACACCGACATGAGCCGCGGCACAGCCATTGTGATGGGCACTGAGGCGACAGGGCTCACCAACGTGTGGCGAGCTGCCGCCGATGCACATATACGCATACCTATGAAAGGACGGCTCGATTCGCTCAATGTGTCGGTATCGGCGGCAATACTGCTCTTCGAGGCTGTGAGACAGCGCGAAGGTCAGTCGGGCCAGTGATTGGTGAACTCGTAGTCTTTGAACTTTGCCTTGGGGTAGACGAAGATGTTGTCGTTGGTGATGCCGGGGTGGAAGTTGCTTATCTTTACCGTCGTCCAAAAGAATGCCACCTTTATCTTCATGGCGGTAGGGTAGTTGGTGCGGCGGTCAAGTACGAGCTTGGCATGCTTTACGCTACTGTTCACGCCGTCCTTGGCGTCGAGGCTAATCACGTAGCCATCCTTCTCGGTGGCCAATGAGTAGTTGTAGTCGTTTGGCGAGAAGGTGAACTTGGAGAGATACTTGTCGCGGTTAGGCGACTTGGGGTTGTGGAAGTCCACGGTCTTCTTTTTTGTGTCAACCTTATAGAAGTGGGTGGCGTCTGACCATCCTATGTAGCGTTTCTCCTGGTAGTGTTGTTTGTTTCCTTTTATCCAGATGGTACCCGCCGTCTTGTAGAGTCCGATGATGTTTACCGAGTAGCTGAGCGACACACCGTTTGGCGACGTGTACATATTCCATGCCTTGTTGAACAGGTTTCTTGCCTCAGTAGCGTTGTTCGCCGCCTTGGTGCCTATCGGCAAAAAGATGAGCAATAGCATTGCTGCTATTGCCCATTTCAATGATGTCTTCATTTTTCTTCTTTCGCATTTTTTATCCTTCCTCAGAAGAACCGTGCGAGTTAAGACTGTAGAGTCGTAACTCGCAGCGGAAATTACTTAGAGGGTGTCTGTGCTGTTGATGCAGTCTGCTTCTTTCTCCACTCAGTGTAAACGCCGATGGCGATGAGCAGAGCAAGGAGAATGTAAGCAACGTAAGCTATTGTCTCAGTGGTGCGTATGGAAGAAGGATGGAAGTCGAGCACCACTTCGTGCTTGCCCGGCTTAATCTGCAAGGCACGGAGGATGTAGTTGACACGTCCAAGCTCCACGGGATTACCGTCTACTGTGGCAGTCCAGCCCGGATAATATATCTCGGAGAACACGAGCACGCCGCCCTTGTCGGAGTTGGCCTGATAGATGAGATGGTTAGGCTCATATTTCTTCAGCGTCACCATCGACTCACCGTCTTGTTTGACTGCCTTCCCGAGTTGCGCCTCAAACTTGCTGTCGGCCACCGCTTCGTGCTTGAGGTTAATCTTGCCGATCTTGTCCATTTCCTCGTTTGCATTGCCCACATAATACAAGTTGTCCACGAACCACGCGTTGCCGTTGACATACGGGTTCTGCAAAGGCACGGTGCGGTTGTTCTGCAAGGGCAGGATGATGTATTTGGTGTTGAGCATGTCGAGCACTGGGAATATGGAGTCGCCGTTGACCTTCGTCATGTCGCCTCCGGCCTTTGATATGGCAGGCAAGGTGCGTTGCATCTCAGGCACGATGTAGGCGTCTATCATCTCCTGGTAGCGGCGCAGCTTAGCGGCATGGTATCCGCCAATGCTCTTATGGTAGTAAGACGTCTCGTTCTCGTTGAACGTGTTCGACGCAAGGTTAAGCACGCGATAGTCGGGAGTCTTGTCGCGCAGGATTATCCTGTCGGTTTCCGTCATCTGCTGTGGCGTGTCGCGCACGCTCTTCTCCACGAACATGCCGTCGTTGAGATAGCGCTTGTCCACCTGCCACATGTCAACAAGGCAGAGCAAGGCGATGCAGCCCACGGTGAATTGGGCGTTGAGCTTCTTCATGCGGAAGAGCAGGAGCAGGGCCGTGCCAATGACGACGATGATGAGCGAGCGGAGGGCGTCGGACGAGAAGATGTATTGGCGCACTGTGGTGAGGTTCGCCTCAAATGCGTTGATAAACTGGGCGGCATCAGGACTCTGCTGGGCTATTTGGCCGAACTGCTGAGCCTCGGCCACAGAGATATAGTCGGGGAAGAACAGAGAAGGAGCTACCCAGAAGAGGAACGACAGACCGCCGGTAAGGCCAAACGAAGTCCACAGCCATTTCTTCTTGTTCTTCAGGGTTTCTGGCTCGTCAATGATCTTCTTGAGCGCAAGCATCGCAAGGAGAGGAATGGTGAACTCGGCGATGACGAGGATGGATGCCACCGTGCGGAACTTGGCATACAACGGAATATAGTCGATGAAGAAGTTGGTGAAGCCCATGAAGTTGTGACCCCATGACAGGAGGATTGACAACACCGTTGCGGCAAGCAATGCCCATTTCATAGGACCTTTCACGATGAACAGGCCAAGGAAGAAGAGCATGAGCACGAAGGCGCCCACATACACCGGACCGCTTGTGCCCGGCTGGTCACCCCAATATTGCCCTACCTGCTGATAAGCCTGCATGAACTGCGGGTCGGCTTTCTCCATGGCCTTGGCGTTTGCTGCCATCGACACGCTGGCGCCGCCCTTGGCGTTTGGCACGAGAAGGGTCCACGTTTCGTCGATGCCATAGCTCCACTGCGTGATGTAGTCGCGGTCGAGGCCGCTTGATGTTTGCTTGGCAGAGTTCTTCTTCACGAGCTCGCTCTTTCCGCGCATGCTTTCCTTCTGATACTGCCAGGTGTGGTAAAGGTTAGGAAGGTTGATGCACAGGCCGATGAGTGCTGCGGCGGCTGCGACGCCTGATGCCTTCCAGAAGCGTGGAAGCCAGTGTTGGCGGATGGCTGCTACGAGCCAGCCTATGACCATGAAAAGGATGATGAACAGGTAATAATATGTCATCTGCACGTGGTTGGCCTTGATTTCAAACGCCGTGAAGATAGCCGTGACAGCGAAGCCCCACAGGTATTTGCCGCGATAGGCGAGCACAAGACCGCCAATCATCGGCGGAAGATAAGCCAACGCCATGACTTTCCAGAAATGGCCGGCAGCGATGATGATGAGGAAATAGCTGGAGAACGCCCATACTATGGAGCCCAAAACCGCAAGGTATTGCTTGAAGTTGAAGGCACGCAAGAGGATGTAGAAGCCCAAGAGATAGGCAAAGAGATACCACACGTAATCAGGCAACCACAGGTGGTAGAGTGAAATGGCCTGGTTGATGATGGTGTTGCTCGTGTAGGAAGGAGCCGTCTGGTAAGTAGGCATTCCGCCGAACAGGGCGTTGGTCCATCTCGTGGTGTTGCCGGTCTGCTCTTGGTATTGCTGAGCCTCTCGGCCTGCGCCGATGCCGGCTGCCGAATCGTGTTGGAAGAGGATGCGCCCCTCAAAGTCGGCAGGGGCGAAATAAGCCACGGCCAAGACGATAAAAAGAATCACTGCCAGAATGTCGGGCAGACATTTCTTTAATGTTTTCATAAGTTTTCTTTCAATTATGTGGCAAAGGTAGTGATTTTTTCATAACTTTGCATGAAAAATAGGAGTTATTGTTTTGAAAAAGTTAGGAGTTATAGTCGCAATGGACAAGGAGCTGGCGCAGCTCCGTTCTTTGCTTGACGAGGCCACGACCGAACGTCATAACCAAAAGGACTTTGTTATTGGCAAAATCGGTGACCATGAGGTCGTTTTGCAACAATGCGGCATAGGCAAGGTGAACTCAGCCATTGGCGCAGTGGAGATGATAGATAACTACCATCCCGACCTGATTATTTCTACAGGTTGCGCAGGGGGTGCCGACACCGCATTGAACCCGCTCGACGTGGTGGTGGCGTCAGCCTGTGTATATCACGATGTGTATTGTGGCGATAACGCCAGTTATGGACAGGTGATAGGCATGCCGCCGACATTCAAGGCCGATGCCGATCTTGTGGAGAAAGCGCTGACGGTGAAGATGCCCGAAGGCGGCAAGATAGTTAAGGGCTTGACGGTGAGCGGCGACTGGTTTGTTGACTCAAGGCAGAAGATGCAGGAGATAATAGGCAAGTTCCCGAATGCTACCGCTGTGGACATGGAGAGCTGCTCGATAGCCCAGGCTTGCTTGATATACAAGACACCGTTCATATCTTTCCGTGTCATCAGCGACGTGCCACTGAAAGACACCAAAGCATCACAATATTTTGATTTCTGGAACCGTGTGGCCAACGACAGCTTCATGGTTACGCGTTCGTTTATAGAGTTGATAGACTAAATCATCAATAATGGACAAGATACCTTCATTTACAATCAACCACGAGAAGCTCCTTCGTGGCATTTATGTATCGCGCAAGGATGAGGTTGGCGGCGAGACTGTCACCACCTTCGACATCCGCATGAAGGAGCCGAACAGAGAGCCTGCACTTCATCCGGGCGCTCTACACACCATAGAACATCTGGCCGCCACATATCTCCGCAACGATCCGGAATGGAAAGACCGCATAATATATTGGGGGCCAATGGGTTGTCTCACGGGCAATTACCTCCTGCTTCGCGACGACTTGGAACCCTGCGACATTGCCGACCTCATGCGCCGCACGTTTAAGTTTGTGGCCGATTTCGAGGGCGAAGTGCCTGGGGCTGCTCCACGCGACTGTGGCAACTACCTGCTTCACGATCTGCCAATGGCAAAATTGGAATCGAAGAAGTATTTGACGGAAGTGCTTGAGCAGTTGAAGCCCGAAAACATGACTTATCCTCAGTGATAGCTAACTTGCGGGATAACGCAAAAATAATGACAATATAAAACGAGCCACATGTTGACAATGATGTTGACATGTGGCTCGTTTTGTTTTGGTGATATTCTGCCAACCAAGAGGTTGGGCGAATGATTAGAACTCGCTTGTGAAATGGAACTTTATGTTCTTGAAGTCTTCTTTCGCCATGCTCAGCACGTAGCTTGAGTCGGCGAGGAACACGTCTCTGCCCTCAATGTCCTTTGCCATGTATTGGTATTTGCGTTTCTTGAAGTTGTCGAGCTCTTGCGCATCGTCGCTCTCAATCCAGCATGCTTTATAGAGATGTACAGGCTCCCAGCGGCACTTGGCATTGTACTCGTGCTCAAGGCGATACTGTATGACCTCGAACTGGAGTTGACCTACGGTACCGATGATGCGGCGGTTGTTGAACTGGTTGACGAACATCTGCGCCACACCCTCGTTCATGAGCTGCTCCACACCCTTCTGGAACTGCTTTGACCTCATAGGGTCATCGTTTTCGATATACTTGAACAGTTCCGGCGAGAAAGAAGGCAAACCGCGGAAATGAAGGTCCTCGCCTTCTGTCAGCGTGTCGCCAATCTTGAAGATGCCGTTGTCGGGCAAGCCCACGATGTCGCCAGGCCAAGCCTCGTCGACGGTGCTCTTGCGCTGAGCCATGAATTGTGTGGGTGAGGAGAAGCGCACTGTCTTGTCGAGCCTAACGTGGTAGTAGGGCTGGTTTCTGAGGAACTTGCCTGAGCATATCTTGCAGAAGGCAATGCACGAGCGGTGGTTGGGGTCGATGTTGGCTGTTATCTTGAAGATGAAGCCTGTGAACTTTTGCTCGTCGGGGGCAACCATTCGCTCTTCAGCCTTTGTGGGCTGAGGGTAGGGCGCTATCTGCACGAAGCAGTCGAGAAGCTCCTGCACACCGAAGTTGTTGAGCGCCGAACCAAAGAACACCGGTGCAACTTCAGCCTTGCGGTAGTCGTCGACATTGAACTCAGGGTATACGCCGTCCACCAGTTCGAGGTCGTCGCGAAGATGCTGAGCAAAGTCCTCGCCGACGTGTTGCTCCAGGTCAGCCGACTGCACGTCTACCTCTACCTTTTGCGTCTTGCGCTGCTTGTCAGGGGTGAAGAGGTTGAGGTTGTTCTCGTAGATGTTGTACACGCCCTTGAACTTCATGCCTTGTCCTATTGGCCAGGAGAGTGGGCGCACGTGGATGTTTAGCTCCTGCTCAAGCTCGTCGAGCAAGTCGAAGGGGTCGCGTCCCTCGCGGTCCATCTTGTTGATGAATATGATGACCGGCGTGTTGCGCATACGGCACACCTCCATGAGCTTACGGGTCTGTGCCTCAACGCCTTTGGCTGAGTCTACCACGATGATGGCAGAGTCTACGGCCGTGAGCGTGCGGTAGGTGTCCTCGGCAAAGTCCTGGTGACCGGGAGTGTCGAGAATGTTTACCTTGAAAGGCTCGCCTGCCTGTCCCTCGGGAAGATAGTCGAACTCCATGACCGAGGTAGACACCGAGATACCGCGTTGCTTCTCAATGTCCATCCAGTCGCTTGTCGCCGTCTTGCGTATCTTGTTGCTCTTTACGGCACCTGCAACCTGTATCTGTCCGCCGAAGAGCAGAAACTTCTCCGTCAGCGTTGTCTTACCGGCATCAGGGTGAGAGATGATGGCGAATGTACGCCTGCGTTCTATTTGTTTATTCATTGTTGATATTGTTCATGCATTTCTTGAGGCTGTCGATCCAATATGGAATCTTCACGCCGAAGGTCTCCTTTATCTTTGTCTTGTCGAGCACCGAATAGGCCGGTCGTGTGACGGGTGATGGATACTCGTCGCTGTGGCACGGCTCGATGTCGCACTCGGTGTTGCCGGCTATGAGGGCAATCATCTTGGTGAAGTCGTACCAGCTGCATACGCCTTCGTTGCTGAAGTGGTAGATGCCCGTGTTGCCCTCGAACTTGCGGTTCTCCACGATGTCGAATATTACGTCGGCGAGGTCGCCGGCATAGGTCGGGGTTCCTGTCTGGTCGAACACCACTGTCAGCTTGGGCTTTGTGGCGGTGAGGTTGAGCATTGTCTTCACGAAGTTGTGGCCGAACTCAGAGTAGAGCCACGCCGTGCGTATGATGATGTGCTTGCATCCCGTGGCCTCAATTTTCTGTTCTCCCTGGAGCTTGGTGAGTCCGTAAACGCCTGTAGGCGTGCCTTTCTGGTCTTCGCGGCATGGCGTGTTGTATGGGTCGCCGCCGAACACGTAGTCGGTGCTGATGTGCACGAGCAGTCCGTCTGCCTCCTTCATCACCTTGGCAAGGTTCTCGGGGGCTGTGGCGTTGAGCGTCTCCACTATGTCGCCGGCAGTCTCAGCCTTGTCCACGTTGGTCCACGCTGCGCAGTTGATGATGCAGTTGATTTCGTGGTCCTTTACATAGGTGCGCACTTTGTCTATGTCGGTTATGTCGAGTTTCTCGTACCCTTCGCATACGTCGGTAAAGAAATATTGGTCTTTGCCCGTTTGCTTGCAGGCAATCTGCACTTCGTTGCCAAGTTGGCCGTTGGCGCCGGTAACAAGGATATTCATTTGTTCGTGTCTTATTAGTCGTTGTATCCGAAGTCGAGACCCTCGTCCCGGTTCTTGATGTAATAGTCGCTGAGCATTCCCACGAATGTGGTTATCTCGTTCAATGCGTGCTCCGTGTCTTTGGATATGTCTTTGTGCTTCATCTGCAGCATCATTTTTCCGTAGAGTGCGTTGAAGCATGTCTCTATCTCGCCCACACTGTCGTTGCCCTTGCGCCTGAGCTCGACCACGAAAGGCAGCACCTTATAGTATGCGGCATTGTAGAAAGGGAAACGGTTCGACTCTATCAGCTCTTCGTGGAGGTCGGCAAGGTCCTGGACGATTATGGCGTTGATGTTCAGGTGGCCTTTCTCGCGCTTGCCCTCCTCGTTCATCATGCGTATGAGGTTGCCGAACCAGTCGGTCTCCTCTTCCCTCTGTTCGTCGGTGAGGTTGCCGAACTTGCTGATATACTCTCTGATTATGCGTGGCAGCGAGCATCCGTAGGCACGGATGAGGTCTTCTATCTGCCACATGTAGAGCAGATATTCGGCTATCGATTTTTTTCTTATCTCTTTTGCGATAAACATATTTATGATGTGTTAAGGCCTTTCAGTGTGTTGATGGTCTGCATCCCCAAAGCGCAGCTACTGTTGCATCAATTCCGGGAAGAGGTAGATGTTGAAGATGGTGCCGATGAGGCTTATGAGCGAGAAGAAGATGACGCAGCTGCCAATGACGCGGTTGATTATTATCACGCCTGTCTGGTCAAACTTCGCGCGTATCTTGTCTATCATCCATGTCAGTCCATACCACCACAGCAGTGCGCCGCCCACCATGGATGCATAGCCTACGACCATGAGCACCGGCTGGTTGGGGATGATGAAGTTGAACTGTGCGAAGAGGGCTATGAAGAGCAGGATGATCAGGGGGTTTGACAATGTGATGAAGAATGCCGTCACCGCATTGTGTACAAGCGAACCTTTCTCTTTCTGCCCGTTGATATGGGCGTTTTTCAGCGGATTGCTGAAGAAGCTTATGAGTCCGAAGACGAGGAGCATCACGCCGCCGGCAAGCTGCAGGTAGAACTTGTAGACCGGGTCGTTGATGAAATCTACCACAAACGACATGCCCGCTCCGGATATCAGGGCATATAGCAAGTCGCTGGCCGAGGCTCCGATGCCTGTGGCGAATCCATACCAGCGTCCTTTCTTCTGTGTCCGCTGAACGCAAAGGATTCCCACGGGACCCATCGGCGCTGAAGCCGCTATGCCAATGATGATGCCTTTGATAATCAGCTCTAATATGTCAATTTGTATGGGAAATGCCATAATTGAATGTAAGCATAAAATAATCAGTCGGCAAAGTTACACCTTTTATTCCACATAATCGCTGTTTTCGACAATAAACTCTTAAAAACAAGCACTTTTCCGGTTCTTCCGGAAAATGGAGTGATGAAATATGCAACCTTTCCCACATCGACTTTACGCAGAGATGCAGAGATTATTGAGCCGCAAAGAGCAAGGACTGTCGCCTTTTTTAGACTTGGAGTCGGGAAAGTGAAGGATGAACAGCGAATAGTGAATAGTGGATAGTGAAGAATGAAGCCTCAGTGTCTTTCGGGGCCAAGCTTCCCCTTGATGAAAAATCACAACAAAAGGCTCTCAGAAAATCGAGTTTTTCGAAAAACTTTTCCTCTCGTGCGATTTGAGGCTGTTTTTGCGAGTTTTTTATAACATCTTGATAGATAGTCTGTTATGCTTTTTAAAGTCTAAAGCATGGCCTTGATTTGAACTCTTGAGTCGGCTTTACGTTAGAATCGCAGTGCCTTTACGTTAGAATCGCGATGCCTTTACGTTAGAATCGCGCCGCGATAGTGCTACTATCGCGGCGCGATTTCATGCTTTTTTCTGCAAAAATCGGGTTGAAAGTGCCCTTTTTAACACTTCAGAGGCTCCTCGGCCGTTCTAGATGGTGTGCCCCCCAAGTGTTAAAATTTTGCTATAAATCTTTACAAATCGAGCACTTTGTGTCTTTCGTGGACAAATTCCATCGGGCGGTTTTTCACAAACTCTGCCCTTTACCCAAAACTCTTTACCTGTTGCGTCCGAAGTTGGCGGAAGGCAATGCCTGGTAGAGCGCTATCTGTGCCGCCACCTTGTTGTATTCGTTTTCCAGCCTTGACATTTGAGCCGACAGGAGGTTCTCCTGGGCGGTCAACACCTCAAGGTAGTTGCTGCTGCCGTTCTGCTGGAGCAGGCGGGTGGATTTCACGGTGCGCTCCAGCGACTTCACTTGGTTGTCCAGGAGTGCTGACTTCTCGCCGTAGGTCTGCGCTTCGGTCAGGGCATTGTTCACCTCTATTCCTGCATTGAGCAATGCCTGCTGAAACTGCAGGCGGGCTTCCTCCTGTTGACTCTTCTTGATGGCAAGATCGGCCTTCAGTTTGCCGTTTTGGAAGATGGGCTGGGTGAGCGAGGCGAGAGCTTCGAGGAGCAGCTTGCCCGGGTTGGTGATGATGCCCGACGAGTTGGTCCACCCTGCTGTGCCCGAGAGGGTGAGTGAAGGGTAAAACGCTGCGCGTGCCTCCTTTGTGGCATAGACGGAAGCCGCCAGGTTCATTTCGGCCTGACGCACATCCGGGCGGTTGGCAAGCTGATGCAGCTCAATGGCCTTACCTGTATTGAGGTTTATGCCGTTGGCGAAACCGCCCTCTTGGCTTCTGGAGTCGAAAGCAAGGCTTACAGAGTTTGTGCTGTCGCCCAGCAGCAGTCTGACGGCATTCACGGCCTCCCTCATCTGCTGTTGCAGGTCAACCACGGTGGTTTTCACCTGCTGGCGGCTTGCCTCGGCTTGCGACACGGCGGCATCGGTGTATTGTCCTTCCTCCATGAAAGCCTTCATCGCGCGCACCGTCTCGTCCCAAACATCCACCGACTGACGGGCCAGTGACAGTTGGGCGTCAATCAAGGCACATTTATAATACGATTGCGCAATGTTGGCCACGAGGTTAACCTCCACGGCTTGCTCATACGCCTTGCTGCTCTCCACGAGCATCTTCTGTTGCAGCTTGGCGTTTTTCAGGCGTCCGAACAAATCAACCTGCCAACTGGCCTGCAAGGGTAGGGAATATGTTTTTGTGGCTGCGCTGTTGCCATAGGTGCTGATGCCCGCCGTAGGCGAGAATGCCAATGACGGCAGAGTGGCCATGCGGGCCGACTTCAGGCTTGCCTCGGCTTGGTCTATGCGAAGGCGGGCCACGTTCAGGTCGGTGTTGTGTTCCAGGCCTTGCTCTATCAGGCGGCTTAGTTGTGCATCCTGGAAGATGCTGCGCCATGAATCAGCGTCGAAGGAATATTCCCCGGATGCGGGGTTCTCCGCAGTGCCACCGTTGGCTAAAACCTTTTCCTCAGCATTGGAGCCCTGGCCCCATGCTGAGGCGTCCGGCATGACCGAACCGCTCCAGCACAATGCCATGCCCAGCACAATGTATCTGATGTTACCTTTATTTCTCATTGCTTTCATTCTCTTTTTCAATTAGAAACCTGCCGTGCTCCACCGCAGTCTGTGCATCCGCCTCCACGTGAAGCGGTCCACGGACGTACTTCTCCTGCAGATACTGGAACACGATGAAGAATACCGGCACCACGAAGACCAGCGCCAGCGTACCGAAGAGCAGACCGCCCACTACGCCCGTGCCCAAGGCCCGGTTGCCGTTGGCTCCGGCACCCGATGCAAACACGAGCGGAAGCATGCCTATCACCATTGTCATCACCGTCATGAGGATTGGGCGGAAACGCGCCACAGCCGCACTGTAGGCCGACTCCACGATGCCCATGCCCCGGCGTCTGCGCTCCGATGCGAACTCGGTAATCAGAATGGCAGTCTTCGCCAGCAGACCGATGAGCATGATGACACCCGTCTGCAGGTAGATGTTGTTTTCCAAGCCGAAGATACGGGCAAATAGGAAACTGCCCATCAGACCGAACGGCACACTGAGGATGACAGCCAGCGGCACAAGGAAGCTCTCGTAGAGACACACCAGGATGAGGTAGATGAGCATGATGCAGAGGGCATAGACCACCATCGTGGAACTTCCGCCCTGCTCAGCCTCCTCGCGGGCAATGCCGCCATATTCGTAGGAATAGCCGCGCGGAAGGGTCTGGCTGGCCACTTCGGCTATGGCCTGCTGCGCCTGGCCTGTGGAATAGCCCTCAGCCACATCCACACTGGCAGCAATCGAACTGTAGAGGTTGAAGCGGTTGGCGCCCTCGGCACCCACCGTCTTGCGGAGCGAGGCAAACTGGCTTACGGGAGCCATGCCGTCGCTGGTGCGGACGAAGATGCGGTTCAAGGCATACTCGTCCATGCGGTACTCAGGCGCAGCCTGCGACATCACACGGTACACCTTGCCGAACTTGTTGAAGTTGGACACGTAAGTGCCGCCCGTATACGCTCCCAGAACATCGAGCACGCTCTGCGAGGAGATGCCGGCACGTTCGCATTTCGCTGCATCCACATCCACTTGATACTGTGGGAAGTTGATGCTGTATGAGGAATATGCCATGCCTATCTCGGGCCTGTTGTTGAGAGCCATGAGAAACTTCTGCGTGTTCTCATAGAATGTCTTTGTGTCGCCGCCTGTGCGGTCCTGCAGGTTGAGGTCTATGGCGTTGCCTTCGCCGTAGCCCGGTATCATGGCGTCCTCCATGCAGAACACGGTGGCCTCCTTGATGCCGGCTGTGCCGGCCTGCAATCTTCCGAGCACTGCGCTCACGCTATGCCCGTCACCCCTGCGCTCGCCCCACTTCTTCAGGGTCACGAACACCATGCCGTAGCAAGAGCCTGTGCCGCCGCCGAAACCCACAATGCTGCCATAGCTTGCCACCTCCGGCTGGGCCTTTACCACGTTCTCCACGCGGCCCATTATCTTCTCCATGTCGTCCATCGATGTGCCGGGAGAGGCACTGACCATCATCTGCACGAATCCCTTGTCCTCCTGTGGAACGAGACCCGTGCGGGTGGTGGAGATGAGCCAGGCAAAGAGGGCGATGCCGACCGCCGTGCCAGCCCATGCCACCCAACGGCGGCGGAAGATCCACATCACGCCCCGCTTGTACTTGCCGAGCAGGGCACTGTAGGTGGCGTTGTAGGCCGCCTTCACCCGTCCGTTGAAACTCTTTGAGCTTTTCGTGCCCGACGACGGACGCATGAGCATGGCGCAGAGGGCCGGACAGAGCGTCAGGGCATTGACCATAGAGAGGCCAACTGCAGTGGCCATGGTCACGCCAAACTGGGTATAGAACACACCTGCCGTTCCGCCCATGAACGTGACAGGGATGAACACCGCCATGAATACCAGAGTGCACGAGACGACGGCCATCGTCACGTCGCCCATAGCGTCGCGGGTGGCGAGATAAGGCGACGTGTAGCCGGCGTCGAACTTCGAATGCACGGCCTCAACCACCACAATGGCGTCGTCGACCACCGTGCCTATGGCAAGCACGAGGGCGAAGAGCGTGAGGATGTTGATGGAGAAACCAGCCGCCAGCAGGCAGGCGAATGTGCCCACGAGCGACACGATAATCGAAATAGACGGAATGAAGGTGCTCTTGAAGTCCTGCAGAAAGAAATACACCACAAGGATGACGAGCAGGATGGCTATGACCAGTGTCTCTACCACCTCGTGGATCGACTCGAAGAGGAAGTCGTTGGTGTCCATGAAGGTAATGAAGGTCAGACCGTCGGGCAGCTCCTGCTGCATCTCGTCGAGTACCTTGTTGATGTTGTTGTTCACCTCGGTCATGTTGACGCCGGCCACAGGATAGACCATGAAGTTGACACCCGGTTTGCTGTCGATGGTGCCCTTGAAGTTGTATGCCGTGGCACCGAGTTCCACCTTTGCCACGTCCTTCAAGTGGAGTACATTGCCGTTGTTGTCGTTCTTCAGGACGATGTCCTCGAATTGCCTCACGTCGGCGTATCTGCCCTTATACTTGATGGAGTATTGGAAGGCATTCTTGCTCTGTTCGCCGAGCGAGCCCACGGCAGCCACGAAGCTCTGCCGGTTGATGGCATCGTTCACGTCGCTGGGTTCCAGCCCGTATTGCGCCATTACGTCGGGCTTCAGCCAAACGCGCATGGCATACGTGCTGCTGTAGGCCTGCACATCGCCCACGCCCTCGATACGCTTGAGGCGTGGAAACACGTTTATCTCCAGGTAGTTGGCGATGAAGTTCTCGTTGTATTTGCCATTGTTGCAGGCCAGGCCCGCAATCTTCAGATAACTGTTCTGGCGCTTCTCCGTGCTCACGCCCACACGAGTCACCTCGGCGGGCAGCAGACCCTGCGCCTTTGCTACGCGGTTCTGCACATTGACGGCGGCTATGTCGGGATCGGTGCCCTGCTTGAAGTACACCTGAATCCACGCTGAACCGTCGTTGCCGGCATTGGAGGTCATGTAGATCATGTTTTCTACGCCGTTGATGGCCTCCTCAAGAGGCATTACCACACTCTGCATCACGGCATCGGCATCGGCACCCGTATATTCGGTGCTGACATAGACCGTAGGCGGCGCAATGTCGGGATATTGCTCTATCGGCAGGCTGAAAAGCGATATTATGCCTGCCACCAGCATGATGATGCTGACGGATATAGCCATGGCAGGCCGCTTTATAAATATATTTCCTTTCTTCATTAACTCAATAAGCTATAGCATTCTTCACTCTTCA
>CAZXGQ010000027.1:0-30328 GCA_964640415.1 uncultured Prevotella sp. | reverse complement strand
GGAAAAAGAAATGTGAGAAAGAAAACACCCACACGAATCAGCATAGAACCATATTTTTGTAAAGAATTATAGCAAGATTTTAACACTTGGGAGGCACACCATCCAGAACGGAGGAAGAGGCTCCGAAGTGTTAAAAGGGGCACCTTCAAACCGATTTTTGGCCCAAAAACCATAAAATCGCGCCGCGATAGTAGCACTATCGCGGCGCGATTCTAACGTAAAGGCGTCGCGATTCTAACGTAAAGGCGGTGCGATCCTAACGTAAAGGCGTCGCGATTCTAACGTAAAGCCGAATCGAAAGCCGAAATTTCAGCTATATTTTTGGCTGCAAAAATATAACCACCTGTTTATAAGGATATTATGAAAACCGCCCAAAAATCGCTCAAATCCACACAAGAGGAAAAGTTTTTCAGAAAAATCGATTCTCAGAGAGCCTTTTGTTGAGATTTTTCATAACATGCAGGCCCCTCGGCCCCTCTCTGTATCCCTCCCCCACCCAGGGGAGGGAGAGGTATGTATCAAGAGGTGATTGGCATGACGCTTTGCAGGGGCGGGTAGGGATGGTTAGGGCCCGCCCCTGCACGATGTCCGCATGCCAAAAATCAATACTGCTCAAACCAACGGTTTCAAACCTTGAAATATCCTTCTTCGATGGCTTTCATGATGTTGGCTGGCGGCCGCTGGTTTTCAAACTCACGCTTCATGAAATCCATGTACGGAGCCACATGGTTCAGAAACTTATGGTAGCCCTCGCAGAGGTAGTTCAGTCCGGGCTCACCGTAGCGGTCTCTCACAAAGCGGTTCTTGGGACACTCGCCGTGGCAGGCAAACTCAAACTTGCACTCCCGGCACTGACGCGGCAGGGAAGCGTGTTTGAGGCGGCTGAAGTCGTTCTGCTTCTCGCCGTAGAGCATTTCTATGAGGGTGTGATCCTGGATGTTCCCAAGCTTGTATTCGGGGAAGACGAAGTGGTCGCACGAATAGACGTCGCCATTATACTCCATCACTCCCGCATGGCCGCACTCGCGTCCGTAGATGCAGATGCCGGGGTCTTTGCCGCACCAGTTGGCGAGTATGCAGTCGAAAGTCTCTACATAGATTTTTCCCACGTCCTTCTTCACCCATTCGTCGAAGACGGCAATGAGGAAGTCGCCCCATTGCGCGGGAGTAACCGAGAAGTCGGCAAGCGGCGCGTCCTCAGCGTCGTTGATGTCGGCCAGATGCCGGCCGTCGGCATGGTGCACCGTGCGCTCCACGATGGGCGACAGCTGCAGATACTGGCAGCCTATCTGCTTGAAAAAGTTGTAGAACTCCAGAGGGTAGTCGGCATTGAAGTCGTTCACCACAGCCATGGCGTTCCATTCCACCCCGTGCTTGTTGAGCAGCTTGATGCCGTTCATAACCTTCAGCCATGAAGGCTTGTTGGTCTGCGTGCGCCGGTACTCGTCGTGGAAGTCCTGCGGGCCGTCGATGGAGATGCCCACAAGCCAATGGTTCTGGGCCAGAAACTCGCACCATTCATCGGTGAGCAGCGTGCCGTTGGTCTGTATGACGTTGTCTATGCGTCTTCCGTTGGCATACTTCTTCTGATACTCCATCGCCTTTTTGTAGAACGACAACGGTCGCATCAGCGGCTCGCCCCCATGCCATGTGAACATGACCTGCGGCATGGTCTGGGCGTTGATATATTGTTCCACAAACCTCTCAAGCAGGGTGTCGCTCATGGTGCGTCGGCCTTGCTCGTCGTAGAGAAACTGCTTTTCGAGGTAGTAGCAGTATTTGCAATGGAGGTTGCACGAGGCGCTGGCGGGCTTCACCATTACATATAGCGGACGTGCGAAAGGTGTGGCTGTTGTAGGCATGATTCAAATGTTTTTGTTTCGTGTTGCAAACTGTTGCCGGCTGCGGGGCAGAGGGAAAGCTCCCTCTTTGCCATGCGCAGCAAAACATTGTGTAAAGTTAAGAAGAATAATTCAATATTCGTCTATTTTGAGGTCCTTATGATATTTGTCCAGGGTTTTCTTCAGGCTCTTCGTCACTTTCTCCGTACCTTTCCTGCCATAGATGTTGTTCATCTCGTCCGGGTCGGCGTTGAGGTCGTAGAGCTCGTAGTAGTCGATGTCGGGCACGCTGTCGTTGAAATAGTTGGCCTTTTCAAGATAGTGGAGCACACGGTATTCAGCCGTTCCGGGCACGTTCTGGTATTTGTTCTCCGACGTGGCTCTCAGTCCGCCTTTCCCGTAGAAGTGTATGAGCTTGTAGTCGCGTGTGCGCACTCCGTCGTGCTTGCGCACGAGGTGGAACGTGGGATAGTCGTAATAGTGGTAGTAGAGACTCGTGCGCCAGTCCTTCACCGGCTTGCCGCTGAACAGCGGCTGCAGCGTGCGTCCGGGCATGTAGTCGGGCTTCTTCACCCCGCCGAAGGCAAGCAGCGTCGGAGCCCAGTCGATGTTCTGTGCCAGCTCGTCGCATACGCTGTTTTCCTTTATGTGGCCGGGCCATGAGATGATGAAGGGCGTGTGCATGGATGTCTCGTACATCCAGCGCTTGTCGAACCATCCGTGCTCGCCCATATAGAAGCTCTGGTCGGAGGTGTAGACTATGACGGTGTTGTCGGTCAGATGGTTGTCGTCGAGATATTCCAGCAGCCGGCCTACGCTCTCGTCGACACTCTGGATGACGGCCATGTAGTCGCGCACATAGTTCTGGTATTTCCACATCACGAGGTCTTTGCCGGTGAGACGGGCCTCGAGAAAGCGGCGGTTGCGCGGCATATAGTAGTTGTCGAAAGTCTTGCGCTGCTCCGGCGTCATCCGTCCTATCTCACCCATCAGCGAACCGTAGGAAGCCTGCATCTCCGCCGTGGAGTCGAGGAGCTCGGGCACCTTGAGGTCCTGTATCATCTCCATGGCATTGGCAATGGACATCTTCTGCTGTCTGGCGGCCACGCCGCGCGTGTTGTAGTCGTCCCAGAAGGTCTTGGGCAGCGGGAAGTTGACGTTGGCATAGCGCCCTATGTTCTTTTGTGCGGGTATCCAGTTGCGGTGCGGTGCCTTGTGGTGTACCATCAGCAGGAAAGGCTTCGACTTGTCGCGGTGGTCGAGAAACTCTATGGCATGGTCGGTGATGAGGTCGGTGGCATAGCCCATTTCCTGTACATACCTGCCGCCGCTACGCTTGTCGGCAAACGTCGGGTTGTAGTATTTTCCCTGGTCGTCGAGAATGTGCCAATAGTCGAAGCCTTTCGGCGTGCAGCGCAGATGCCACTTGCCCACTATGCCAGTCTCGTAGCCGGCATCATGGAGTTGCTCCGAGAAGAAAGTCTTGGTGGAGTCGATGCCCTCGAAGAGCTGCCGCTGTCCGTTCTGGTTGCTGTAGAGTCCGGTGATGAGGCAGGCGCGCGAGGGTGCCGAGAGCGAATTCTCGACAAAGAAGTTGGTGAACATCATACCGCGTTGGGCTATGCGGTCAATGTTGGGTGTGGGTGCGAGTTTCGACAGGTCGCTGCCGTAGGCGGATATGGCACGTGTGGCGTGGTCGTCGCACATTATATAAATAATGTTGGGGCGTTGTTGTGTTTGCGCTGTCGCTCTATTGGCCAGAGTCAATGCAGCAACGGGCAAAAGGATTGACATGTTTCTGTTCATCGGTTTTCAATTTTTTGTCTGCTGCAAAGTAACCCAAAATATTTTCCACCGACTGTCTTTTTCCTCGTTTTGTGTTGCGAATTAGTGCTTAAACCTTTTCGTTTTTCACCAAATGTTTTAGAAATATTGCTGTCCGGTAAAAATCGCAAGATACAGGTTGTCGAAGGCGGCCAACTTTGCATAACCGCTGGTGAAGCGAGCAAAGCGAGCGGAACCAGCGGTTTACGTACATCAATAAAGGCGTCCTCGAAGAGGGCGAACATTCTCATCAAAGAGTATTCGCCCTCTTCGAGGACGCCTGCTTTATTTCCTGGGTGACCGCAGGTCCTCTTCGGTCACCGGTTATGCATATTGGCCCTCTTCGAGGCCCCTACACACCACAGTTGAAACGCTAAACCTTTTCGTTTTTCACCATGCTTTAGAAATTGACAAGGACAGACAAATTGTATATGTGTTCACATCGCATAGTCAACTTCACCGTAGAAAGTGAAGGTTGGACCATTGCTTGCGGCAATGCTGTTAAGTCTATTCGTTGGCACCTGTTCTTTTAACGTGAAAAACAAGAGCGTCTTGTTCTATGCCCAACTCTTCAAAAATATCTTTCAATATTCCTATTTTTGTAGCAGTAGAACTTTTCAGATAAGCATAAATCCCATCAAGGACCAATACACTATTTGCATATTTGGTCGTTTCATTTTGCAGAACGGTCAAAGAATCATCATTGGCTATCTTTTGAATATCAAACTTGTACTCTCGATACAAGTATTTTATGATACCAATAAAGACATTGACCCAGTTCTCATCTTGTTTGATGGGAAGTTGTTCGCTATTAATATAACAGTCTATAAAATTGGTATTAGTAAAATCTTCAGCCTCATCCTCTAACGAAAGGGATTCTGCCTCTTTTACTGTTGGCTTATATTTTGATATTGGCATCTTCCATATACCGATGGCCTCGTTTTGAATTTCACCCAAGCGCAACTTTAATTGGCTCTCGCCCCATGATGTTTGATGTTTGATAAACTCGTTGATGTGCAAAGGGGAATACTTGAATCCGATTCCTAAACCATCCTCTGTTTTTAGGGTAAGTTTTGTTGTAAAGCAACTGTTGCTATATGAGCTGTTATAGGCTGTTAGGGTAAGATTAGCAATGGTGTGTTCCCAAGTTTCTTGAAGTTGAACCGCTTTTTCCTCGCCACCCAAAGCCCGTTTCCAATCTGCATTCAGTGTTTGAGGCATTATATGCTCAATAGACAACACCACATTACCATTCTCGTCAGGTTGCATCTTGTCTATAACCGAAGTGTCTCCCTCTGCACTGTTACCAGCATTCAGACGATAGAAAGTATATATTTTGTTCTTGGCACGCATTTTATATATGTTCTTCGTTGCCAAGGCTTTCATAAATTCTTCATCAGAAGGGAAACGTCCAGACCCATTGCGTGAAGTCATAAGGTAAGAAACCGCTTCATAAAATGAAATGCCATCCTTGTTGACAAGTTTCTCTGCTGCATCATATAATGACGCAAAAATTTTATTAAGGGCATTGGTTGGAACATCGCATATCAATCGTCTGAAAATATAGCTTTCCACAACGACCAATATCTTACAAAGTTCTTCTTCTTCTATTTTCTTAGAATAAAAATCATCCAACAGTTTGAATTCGAAAGGATGGCAAACTGTCATTTCCAAAAGGGCAAGTCTCCTGAGTACCAAATTCAACTTGCTACTTTTGGTTGACGCGTTTTCTATTTCAAAAAGATAACGTGAGTATGTTTTCATTTCCCCAAGCAACTCTTTTGCCGAAAGCCCTTTATGACTAGTAAATTCCTTGAACTTGAAATATACATCACGCAATGCAGGAATACGAGTCGATTGAGCGGTCATGTAGTCTCTTACAAAAAGCGTCACCGATCCTTGAGCATCCTTTTGGCTCCCCGAATAATTCGAGTTTTTCTCAATGTCAACCCAATAGTTTTTATAGTAAGCATTTTGGAGATTTGTCTCCAAGTTCATCAGGATAAAATTCCTGATTTTGTCGCCATCGGTCAAAGCCAATCCCGTAGAATTCAAAGACTCGAATATCAATTGAGGCTTGTCTTTTGTATCAATGTCAATCCATACCATCATCAAATTTTTGATAGCATTATAAAACTCAACTAAAGAATGCTCTGAGTTTTTTATCCATTCATAGAACAAATGAAAATTCTGAGTGACATACGAATCTTTTTCAAAAGCGTCTTCGTTTCCTTCAATCAAAGCGGCAAATGCGCTTCTGTCCTTTTCCACATGAACCAAACGGGGCTTAGTGGTACCATCTTCCAAGGATTCGTAGCAAAACTTCATTCGTATATTAGCGGTCAATGTATTTGATGCTTGCTTGACACCGTCTTTGATTAATTTTGCCATAGCAAGCCAAATCAAAGAGACTGTTGTTAATCGCTGCTGTCCATCAATTACCGACAATGTGTTATGCTTAATCTTGCATAACACAACACTTCCAAAGAAATGCTCTCTATCTGTTTCGATAATAGAAAGTAAGTCTTGAAATAGTTGTTTGCATTGCTTGTTAGTCCAACTATAGTTGCGCTGATACACAGGTATTATATAGTTCGTGTCGTCACCTGTGAACAAACTTTCTAATGTGATCTTTTTTGCTTCCATACATTCTTTTTGTTTTTTCTATCTTGTTTCCATACAGCTCTTGTCCTGGTTTTATACCAGCGACACCAAAGGCTTCCCAAAGAAAGACGACAACATGGAGAGTGTTTTGACCGTAAAGTTATGTTGTCCGCTCAACCATTTGGTAACTTCACTTGGTCGCTTGCCCAAGGCCTTGGCAAACTCGACTTTTGTCAAGCCACGCTCTGTCATCAGCTCATAGATGCGATTTGAAATTGCCAACTCCAGATCTACCTCCTGCTGAATGTTGGCAGGAACTGTTGCCAACATCTGCTGGAACGAAGGGTTATTCATAGTCTTCATAAGTCAAATGTTTTATCAGTTTCTATATTGTTTTCTGTCACAACGATGGAGCCATCCTTAACACCTTCTTTCATTAGACGGTCAAAGTTTTGCAGGGTCAACACATAACCTCGCAGTTCATCATTTTCGTTGTAGGTTCTCGTATTCTTTACACCGCCATTACCCAATATTAATATTTTATCGGAAAGACGAAGGCAATAGAGACGTAACTTGGAATGGACTACAGGAAGCGCGCAAACACGATCATTTATCTTGCCTTCAGGACGGAAGTAGCGTTCTAAGGCTCCCATGTCTGCAACACGACCAAGAAATCCAACAATTCGCATTAAGTCGGGATTGAGTTCTAAATCATCCTTAAACTTGGCATAGAATTTTTGAAATTCGCTGTCGTCCTCAGAAATGAATTGAATTGTATATAATGTACAATTCTTAGCTTCATTCATAAGTATTAACTCTGCTTCGCTCATATTCATTAGCTTTTTTCAATGGCAAATATACACAGACTATTTTACTTATAGGTAAAAGAAATGGCGAAATTATACAAATATAACAATTGCATATATAACAGCTCCTAAAGCTCAAAAAGGCATACGCCTTTGTTCTCTGCGGTTCAATAATCTCTGCGGCTCTGCGTGAAAGAATCTGAAGTGTGTCATTTACAGGCCATCCTCAAAAAACATTATCTGCAAGGTGACTCTCCCCCGATGGTGAGATATAAAAGAACCAGGGCCATTGGCGACAGCTGCTCTCTAAGCCGGTTGATGGCTTTGCGTTTCTGCACCTTCACCGTCTCGGCTGAAATGTCGAGCTGTTCGGCAATGTCCTTGTTTTTCTTGCCTTCCATGCAGAGCAGGAACACTTCCCTTTGGCGGGGAGGCAACTGGTCTATCGCCAAAAACAACTGGCGGTAGATTTCCTCTTTGTTGAAAGTGTCGGAGGTGTCGTCTACCAACATAAACTCCTGCAGGTTGTCGATGATACCCTGCCGGTAGCTGTTGTGTACTGTCAGGTGGCGCAGATGGTTGCACGCCATGTTGTGCACGGTAGTATAGAAATAGGTGGAAAGCTGGGACATGCTCTTGAACTCCGGCTGGCGGTCCCACAAAACGGAGAACAGCTCCTGCACAATATCCTCGGCAATCTCTTTCTCCACAAACTGGCAGCCATAGCCCACCAACGCACGATAATACTTATCGTACAACAGTTCTATAGTCTTATCGTTCCATACTATCTCCATCTTTCCGATTGTAAAGTTAAGACTTTTTATCCAAAATCATGGAAAACTGCAACATTTCCTCACTTTTTCTTAATTATCCGTAATCCATTATGCCCGTTTGCGTGTTATAATTTAAGATTCAAGCCTATATCCAAGGGCATAAACGCAACAAAACATGAGCAACAACTACGATATAAACACGCTCGTCGGCAAGATGCTTACCGGCGAGATAACAGAAGACGAAAGCAAGGCTCTGCTGCAAAAGGCAGAGGCAGACCCTTCTTTGAAGGAAAAGATACAAAACCTCATGAACGAGGACGACTTCCTTGACCGATACCGTCTCTACCGGTCGGTCGATGCTTCGGAAAACAAGGAGAGGTTCCTGGAGAAGATAAAAGACAAAGAGGAAGAGATATACACAGCACCCCGCCACAAACTCGTCTGGCTAAGGGGCGTTGCCGCAGCTGCCGTCATAGCCTTGGTAGTAGTGGGCGGTTGGATGATGCGGGGAGACCACGAGCAACCCAAGGCTCCCGTCGTAACCGCAGAGATAACCCATGCCATCAAGCGGGTGGAAGGCAACGGCATGAACGGTGCCACCCTGACCATAGGCGGAAAGACCGTAAGCGTGAAGGACGCCCAAAACGCCTTGGCGCAGACCGAACAAATAGAGGAGGCGGGCGAAGTCCCGGCAAGTGACGGGACAACCGAAGGTTCGCTTGCCACCAAGAAGGACAAGGAGTTCTGGATGGTTCTTGACGACGGCACCTACGTACACCTTAACTATAGCACCACGCTCATCTTCCCCAGCCGTTTTGTGGGAAATGAAAGAAGGGTGAAGCTGAAAGGCGAGGCTTATTTTGCCGTTGCCAAAGACAGCCGCAACCGACCCTTCATAGTGGAGACAGCCAACGGCGATGTGCACGACTACGGCACGGAGTTCAATGTGAACACTATGGCACACGCAGGCTTCACCAGCGTGGTTCTGGTGAAAGGCAAGGTGGGAGTAAGCAGCAAATCCGGCAAAGAATATCTCCTGCAACCGGGCGAAATGGCAACATTGCAACCGGGCAGGACTCCTACTGTAGAAAAGGTGGACGTCAGCCTCTACACCTCATGGAACACCGGCAACTTCTTCTTCGACGGTTGCACTCTCAAGGAACTGATGGGTGTGCTCTCGCGCTGGTATGGCAAGAAAGTGGAGTTTGCCGACGGGGATATCGAGGACACCCGGTTTACCGGAAGCATAGACAAGTATGAACCAATGGCTCCGACACTCACGGCCATCGAGCACATTACGGGACTCAAGATTACAATGGACGAAGAGACCATACGTGTTCGCAGAAACTGACAGCAAACAGGAAAGATAATGAACTATATATACCAAGAGAGATTATGAAAGAAACGAAAAGAATGAAACGCAAGCTCCTTGCCGCATCGCTTCTCATAGGAGCGATGACCTTCGGCGAGACGAGCCACGTCGTGGCACAACAGCCAAAACGGCAGACCGTTACCATCAACTCTAAGTCGATGAACGTGAAGCAGTTCTTTGCAGAGGTAAAGAAACAGACCGGGCTGAATTTCATCTACAGCACCGACTTGGCTGCCAAGCTGCCCAACGTCAGCGTGAGCGCCACCAACCGTCCTCTGCGTGAGGTCCTCGACGACGTGATGAACAAGGTAAACTGCCGCTACGAGATAGAAGGCAACATAGTTACCATCACTCGCCGTATAGCCGGTGAGCAGGTGCGTAACATATCGGGAACCGTTACAGACGAGAGCGGTGAACCGTTGGTCGGTGTATCTGTATGTATCAACGACAGCAAGGTATGCACCATCACCGACAGCAAGGGATTCTATACACTGAAAGTGCCTGCCAACTCTTGCTCTCTGAAATTCAGCTACTTGGGAATGAGCACTGCCGAGATTCGCTTGGGAAACGGCAGGGCACCACTGAACCGCAATGTCCAGATGACCACCGACTACGAGTTGTCTGAAGTCGTAGTGACCGGTTATCAGGAGATTTCCAAGCCTAAGATGACGGGTTCTGTAACCACCATCACAGCCGACAAGCTCGACGACCGCTACACCACCAATATAATGAACAACCTCGAAGGTCGTGTGGCTGGCCTCTCTACCTACAATGGAAAGATGACCATCCGTGGCACCTCCTCGCTCTACGCCGAAACCACCCCTTTGCTTGTAGTGGACGGAGTGCCTGTAGAGGGAAGCATCGAAGACCTCAACCCTTACGACATCGAGAGCGTGAACGTGCTGAAGGATGCCGCTGCCAACGCCATATATGGTGCCAAGGCTGCCAATGGCGTGATAGTTGTCACCACCAAGAATGCCAAGAAGGCAGGCAAGATAGATATCGACTTCTCTGCCAACCTCACCGTATATGAGAAGAAGAACGTCGACTATGCCGACAACTTCTATATGACCCCAGAACAGCAGGTGGACACAGAGGCAAAGTATTGGGACTACTATTTCAACAATGGTGAAATCTCCAATCCTATCCAAGCTACAGAGACCCAAATCAATATGGGTATGCTTGCCGTCACGCCTATCCAATATGCCTACTACCAACGTGCCAAAGGCGACATCACGGACAGCGAGCTGCAGGCGCAACTCTCAGGGCTAAAGCAAAACAACTATGCTAAAGACTATGCCAATGCTGTGTACAAACGCCAAGTGATGCAGCAATATAACCTGTCGCTCAGAGGAAAGAGCGACAAGTTTGCCAACAATCTGACACTCAACTACAAATACGACAACAGCGGTATCATCAACCATTTTTCCAACCAGTTGAACATACAGTACAAGGGATCATACAATGTCAGCAGATGGTTGACGGCATCTTTCACAGTTAACGGCATTTACAGCAAGCAAAAGGCAGCTGGCAGCGACTACAGCAGTTCGTATTCCTATATCTGGGCCCAACCGGCCTATATGCCATTCTACAATGCAGATGGTACAGTAAGAGGCCAGCATTATCAATATGACGGAAACGACTATACGAGCTTCGGCTCACCTTTCGAGGACCTCAGCAGCAATCCTGTTGATGAATACTACAAAAATACCAATATCTTGCGTCGCCAATATCTGCGTTCCCACGGCGACTTGCTCTTCAAGATCATAGATGGTCTCACTGCCAATGCGCAGTTTGTTTATGAAACCAACCGTAATACTTCGGATTGGACTGCAACACAAAACAGCCATCTCATGCGCTCTATGCGCAACGCTTATTACTACCAGGGGACAGACGGTACCGTAAAAAATTACGTACCGACATCTGGTGGAATGCTGCGTTCAACCAATACCTACGGACGCTATTGGACAGCAAGAGGCCAGCTGAACTATACAAAGACATTTGGCAAACACGACATCATTGCCATCGCAGGTTTGGAATTCCGTGAAACCAAGCAGACAGGAACAAAGGCTTTGCTTTTGGGCTATGATGACCAATTGCAATCATCGGCTACAAACACCATCGATTTCGCCACGTTGAGTACGATGACCTATTCCTCGTTGTTCCTTAGAAGTGCAGGCGGCTATCCTGCCAAATCGTACGTGTATACTCCCTATATAGAAGACGGCATGGGCATTGTGAAAGAAACACACCACAAGTACGCTTCGGGCTACTTCAACTTGACCTATACCTACGACGAAAAGTACAACGTGTTCGGATCCTTCCGTAAGGACTACGCCGATGTGTATGGCCTCAATGCCAAGTTCCGCGGTACCCCGCTGTGGTCGGTGGGTGCCGGTTGGCTGATGCACAACGAGAGCTTCATGAAGGACATCAAGTGGGTAAACTTCTTGAAATTGCGTGCCAGCTACGGTGTGACAGGTAACATCTACCAGGGCGCCACAAGCTACATGACTGCCACATCGGGCAATCTCAACAGTTACACAAACTTGCCATACAGCGAGATTGAAAGTCCGGCCAACCCTAATTTGAAATGGGAACAAAGTCGTACAACCAATATCGGTATCGACTTCGGATTGTTGGACAATCGGTTGAGAGGATCATTCGACTATTACAATAAGGTAGGCAAAGACATTTTCTCCAATCGCACACTCGACCCGTCAACAGGCTTTACATCCATGTTTGTCAACACAGCTTCCATGCGCAACCGAGGAATAGAGTTGCAAATCACTTCCGACTGGTTGAGGGCTTACAATAGAAAAGACTGGAGCTTCACGACTTCCTTTACGCTGTCACACAACAAGAATGTCGTGACAGAGGTTGAAAACCCATCCACGACCGCATCCCAGCTTATCAGTCGTCCTTACAAAGAAGGATACCCTTCGAGTGCTTTGTGGTCGTACCGCTTTGCCGGCATCAGCGACCAAAAGGGTCAACAGGGACAAACCTTGTGGTATGTAGAAGACGATGAAACCTCACACAGTGCATCAGGCAAAAGTCCAAGCATATTGGAATATTCAGGGCAGAGTGAGCCGAAAATCATCATGGGAATGGACAACAGCGTTAAGTGGAATGGCTTCTCGCTGAGTGTTCTCATGGCGTATTATGGCGGTCACATGATGAGAGCCTTGGCAGAAAGCGAGTCTATGTCATCCTATTGGAACATGGCATTGGCAAGCTATTACGTAAACGCATGGACACCGGAAAATCCAACCAATACACCGGGAATAGGACAATACGGCACCAACAGTATTGCCTATGAAACATCATATTCCAATACGGCCATCCATCATGCCGACTTTTTAAAGATCAGAAACATCGTCATTGGGTATGATTTCCCACAGGAGTGGATCAAACACCTGGGCATGAACCGATTGAGCCTGCGTTTCCAAATAGACAACCCCAAATACTTATGGGTAGCCAATAGTGTACACGTGGATCCGGAAACACTTGGGCTTCGCAGCCAGAGCTCATATATATTCGGTTTGAACGTAAGTTTTTAATAAGTAATTTTAAACTAAAGAAGAATGAATAAAACAATATATTGTTTGTTAAGTTTGATGGTTGTCTTATTGGCATCATGTGATGATTTCACCGATTTGCAGCCAAAGGGCAAAAACCTGCTCACCACAACTGACGAGTTGGAACTGCTGCTCAATGCAGAATACAATGGAGGCAATTCGGACATGCGTATAATTGCCGGTGAGATAATCCGTGAGACAGGCAACGTGGCTTCCGAAATAAGCAAGCCTATCAAATCGCGCAAGGTCATCATGTATACATACGATGAGGAAAGTATGGACAACATGGCGGAATTGACTTCGTCTGATGAAGATTACACTTTCTATTATGCCAACATCGGAAAAATTGCCAATCCCATCCTTAGTCAGATAGACAACGCTTCCGGCGACGAAGCTGCCAAAAGGAAAATAAAATGTGAGGCTCTGGCATTAAGAGCTTGGTCTCTATACATACTTGTCAACAAATATGCCAAAGCATACAACCCTTCAACGGCAGCCAATGATCCGGGCATCATCATCTTTGATGAAAACACAGACATACAAACTCCGCAACCCAAAAGCTCTGTGCAAAAAGTGTATGAGCAAATATTGCACGACGTGAATGAAGCTATCGAATTGGACGGCCTTCCTGATGTCGCCGTCAACAAAATGCGCATGAACAAACCTGCCTTGTATGCCATCAAAGCCCTCACGCTCTTGAACATGCAAGAATGGGACGAAGCCGAGGAGGTTGCCAAGCAAGCCCTGGCCATCAATGGAGCTGCTGCTATCAACGACTACTACAGCCAATACCAAGGTACCATGCAAGGATATCTCATAAATGGAACTTATCCTGTCATAGACAGAGGAAAAGAAGGCACAGAAGAAGATTATTTCATGAACGGCAACATGGAACTTTTCTATAGTTACACACCTGAGGCTATGAACTACTTTGAAGACGGCCATGTCTATAAAGAAAAGACCGCACAGGCAAACATGGAGTTTGACTATCTGATGGATGCAGGAGAAATGATGTTGGGAGTATCAGGCTTTGTAATAACCGACGATTCGAAGTCTCTCTGGAACAACGGCGGACTTCGTTCCACACAGATGTATCTTGCTATTGCCGAATGTGAAACCCACAAGGGAAACATAGACACGGCAATGGAATATCTTGACAAAATAAGGGCAAAGCGCATAAACGCTTCGAAATACGCTCCTCTCAAGGGTACGGTTGCAACAGAAGCCGATGCCATAGCCCATGTCAAGCAAGTTGCCATGAACGAAGACCTTTTCTCCGTGAATATCTTTATAGACAAGAAACGTTGGAATCAACTCGACGGTTGGAAGCAGACCTACTCCCGCACTCTGCTTGGAAAAACCTATACCATTGCTCCTGACAGCAAAATGTGGATATTCCCATTCCCGCAGAATGTTATCAACAACAATAGTTTAATAACCCAAAACTATAAAGAATAATCATTTCTGAGCGATATTATGAACAAGAAATCAATCCTGCTGATTGCAGCAGCAACGCTTTCCCTGGCTGCAAATGCCCAGGGGGAATACACCATCAATGGTTCTCTCAAGAATGCTGACGGTCAGAAAATCTATCTCTCGAAGGGCAGTTTCGGTGAGACAGAGATGGATACCACCGTTGTTTCCGGCGGCAAGTTCACCTTCAAAGGCGAACTGAAAGGCAAGTTCCTCAGCGGCTGCCTCATCCTCGGCAACCCCTACGACTACATGAACGCCAAGAGCTGGCCGGTAGCCATTGAACCGGTGACTATCACCGTAACGGGCGATGCCAACGACAAGAATTCGGTTGTAGTGAAGGGCGGCAAGGCACAGGAGGAACAGGAACGCATGCAGAAGGAAATGAGTGCCTTTGTAGTCCCTATGGAAGAGCTCTTCAAAAAAGCACAGTCTGCAGAGTCGAAAGCGGTCCGAGACTCCATGCAGAATCTTATGGTGCCTTACCAGAAGCAGTATCGGGACTATGTGGACAACTATATGAAGACCCACACCGACTCTTATTTCGCTACCAGCTACCTCAACATGAACATGGGACACATGACATATGAGGATATTAAGGCCGTTTGGGACAAACTCACTCCAGACGTACAGAAATATGGTGTCTGTGCCGAGAAGGTGAAGGCCGAGTTGGAGACTCTGACGAAGGTTCGTCCTGGCAAGCAGGCCCCTGACTTCACTGCCAAGGACATCGCCGGTCAGCAGTTCACGCTATCCTCACTGAAGGGCAAGGTGGTCATCATTGATTTCTGGGCCAGTTGGTGTGTTCCTTGCCGGAAGAGCAACCCGCACATGCGTGAACTCTACCAGAAGTATCATGCAAAGGGTCTTGACCTGGTATATGTGTCCGACGACGACAGCAACGAGGCTGCTTGGCGCAAGGCCGTGGAGAAAGACCTGCTCACGGGAGACGGTTTCCATCACCTGTTGCGTGGCCTGAAGATTACCGACAAGCAGAAGCACACCTACGACAAAACCAACGACATCTCCGACAAGTATGCCATCCACTATCTCCCCACCAAGTATCTCATTGACAAGAAGGGCAACATCGTGTGCAAAATCAGTGAGGGCGAGGATGCGAAGCTCGACGCTCTGATTGAGAAACTATTGAACGACAAATAAACTCTCTCTCAATATATCAACTTGCATAAACAAGCGAAAGCCTAAACAAGACCAATCAAGTATCTGGCGTGAAACTTGATTGGTCTTTTGGTATTATTTCGCTTCTATAATCCGCCAAATCCTACATATAATATTATAGTTTGGCGGGTTTCGTGGTTTGAATTCCGCCAAACTCCACTGAAAACGTTATGGTTTGGCAGTTTTCATTGTGTGAATTCCGCCAAACTACATAATTTTAGTACCTTTGTGGCGGGATATAGCACTAAGACTATGGAAACTGTAATCGGAAGAAAAGAAGAAATAAAGGAAATCAACGAGCTCTACAATAGCGGGCAAGCTGAATTTCTTGCAATATATGGACGTAGAAGAGTTGGTAAGACTTTTCTTGTCAAAGAAATACTAGGCAGCAGGCTGACCTTCTACCACACGGGGTTGTCGCCTGTTGATGACGAATCACACAAGACCTCAATGAAAGACCAGCTGTTGAGTTTTTACTTCTCAATGGTCAGAGCGGGACTTGATGAGATTCAAAAACCCAAATCCTGGCTTGAAGCATTCTTTATGCTTGAGAATTTACTGGAAGACCTCGATGATGGTAGCAGACAAGTTGTCTTTATTGATGAACTGCCATGGATGGACACACCCAAATCTGGATTTCTCAAAGCCTTCGAAGCATTTTGGAATGGTTGGGGGGCAAGTCGCCGCAACCTGATGTTGGTGGTTTGCGGAAGCGCAACAACATGGATGCTCAACAATATTGTAAATAATCATGGTGGGCTTTACGACCGACTCACACGAGAGATACATCTTTATCCATTTACACTGGCTGAAACCGCTAGTTTCTTAGAGGCCAAAGGCATCATGCTCAGCAAAATGGACATCACTGAAGCCTACATGATTTTTGGAGGAATCCCGTACTATCTCAACTATTTTAGAAAAGGAATGAGTTTGGGACAAAACGTGGACATGTTGCTCTTTGACAAGAGAGCACGGCTTGCCAATGAGTTCAATCGACTATTCCGCTCTCTGTTTGCAAATTATGAAGAATACAAGAACATTGTGTTGTTGCTCTCCAAAAATCGAATGGGGTGTTCTCGAACTGAGATTGCCCAAGCTTTAGGACGAGCAAGCGGCGGAGCACTTACGGACATGCTGGCAGCATTAGAGAACAGTGGCTTCATACGCCATTACTGTCCTTTAGGCAACAAAAAAAATGATGTACTCTATCAGTTGGCAGACCCTTTCTGCAGGTTCTACACTACTTTTGTAGAAGGCAACACCGACATGCATTTTTGGCAAAACAGCAGAAACGAAGGAAATGTTGCTGCATGGAGGGGCTTGTCTTTTGAAGAACTTTGTGCAAACCATATAGACAAAATAAAGGATGCACTAAAAGTTGGAGGTGTCTTGTCGCAAGAAGCCTCTCTTACCGTTAAAGGAAAAGATGGTGACAAAGGTACCCAAATTGACTTGGTTATCATTCGTAAGGATAATGTCGTGAATTTATGCGAGATGAAATTCACGACTCAGCCTTATGTCATAGATAAAGATTATCACGAAGTGCTTCTTCGCCGAATCGAAATATTGCGAAATTATCTCAAGGATAACAACAAGAGTATTCATCTTACCTTCATTACATCAAAAGGCGTCAAGCCCAACATTTACAGTGGCATAATACAGAATGAAGTCACCTTGGATGATCTGTTCTAGCTATCACTCCAGAAAGAAGGGGTATCAGCACCCCTATGGGTAGAGGATTCGTTAGGCCCAATTCTCCTAACCTCAAAAAGGCGGCAAGCTTTGTTATCTGCAGCTCAATAATCTCAGCGGCTCTGCGTGAAACAATCGGTGTGAAAGTCGTTTTGCCATTCGGGTTGCGGACGGGCACAGGGGTCGCTCCTGCAAAGTATGAAAAGAGCGGTGTGGCTTGTGCATAATCGGCGATGCCGACTTTCGTGTCCTCGCATTTTCGTGCCGTTGTGTCCTTGAAGTTTCGTGCCCTTTTGCGCTTTTCGTGGACAAAAAAATAAAGCGTAGAGGATTGCCCCTACGCTTTATTTGTATCTGTGGTACCCGTTTTGTATATGTGGTATTAATTTTGTACCTTTGCTGCCCGTTTTGTATCTGTGGTACCTGCGGTGCCTGTTGTTTGCAGTGTCCTTACCGCAGCAACGTTCGCGCAGCTGTTTCCGTTTCTACTTCAGGTTGAATGTCAGCTTGCCACCTTTCACGAGTGCCTCGTGGGAAACACGGTAACAGTTCAGCTTTTTGTCGCCGAGCGCCATCGTGCTGATAAGATGCGACGATGGAGTGGGGCGGTTGGCTTCGATGGTGAGGTCGCCGGCAGGATAGTAAGTCTTGTCGAGATGCAACGTAACGCGGTCGAACACCGGTGAGGTGAGCGTATAGCTCGGGTCACCTGGGCAGTCGGGATAGAAGCCTATCATCGAGAAGACCACCCATGCCGACATCGTGCCAGTATCGTCGTTGCCGGGAATGCCGTCTGGCTTGTCGGTGTAGTACTTGGCTATCAGCTTCTGCACCTCTTCCTGTGTGCGCCACTCTTCACCTTTGAAACGGCTGAAGAGATAAGGATACGACAGGTCCGGTTCGTTGGAAGGGTCATAGTAGCCCTTGTCGAAGACGCTCTGCAGGCGGTTGACAAACTGCTTTGAACCACCCATGAGCTTTGCCAGTCCGTCGACATCGTGGGGCACGTAGAACGTGTAGTTCCACGATGATCCTTCATGGAATCCGGGTGTGTTCGAGAAGTTGGCGCCGTCGCTTGGGTTGTATGGCGTAATCCATGATCCGTCTTTCTGTCGGGGGCGCAACGTGCCGGTCTGCTTGTCGTAGTAGTTCTTGTAGCCCAGGCAGCGCTCGCGGAAGAGCTTGGCGTCCTGCTTGTGGCCGAGCTTCTCGGCAAGGCGGGCCAGCGATGCGTCAGCGACATAATATTCCAGGGCGTGAGACACGGAGTTGTCGCCCGACTGGTCCTGCTCGAACCAGCCCAAGGGGATGTATCCCCGGCTGATATACGGGTCGATGTCGGGGCGCATCTTGTTGTCCTTGCCGGCCATTGTGGCCGACTTGCGGAAAGCCTCATAAGCTGTGTTGATGTCGAAGCCGCGCAAGCCCTTGAGCCATGTGTCGGTGATGACGGGTATTGCGGGGTCACCCTCCATAGTCCATGTCTCGCGGCCGAAGAGCTCCCATTTGGGCATCCAGCCCCACTCGCGGTACATGTCTATCATCGAGTTCACCATTTGCACCTGCTTGTCGGGGTAGAGCAGTGTCTCGAGCTGGTGCAGGTTGCGGTAGGTGTCCCAAAGTGAGTACACGGTATAGCGTGTGCCGTCGGTGTGGCCAATGCTGTCGCTCTCCATTGTGGGATACTCTCCGTTGACGTCCTGCAGGATGCAAGGCGCAAGCTGCGTATGGTAGAGAGCGGTGTAGAACACGCGCTTCTGAGCATCGGTGCCGCCTTCCACGGTGATCTTGCCCAGTGTCTTCTCCCATTCTTCGTCAGCCTGGCGGGCTATGTCGTCGAACGACTTGCCCTTTTGCTCCACGTCGAGGTTCTCCCTTGCGTTTTTGATTGAGACGAACGACACGCCGACTGATACCTCCACCTCGGAGTTGTCGGCAAAGTCGTAGTTGAAGTAGCATCCTATGTGGTCACCTGCAAGGTCGCGCCCGTAGTTGTTGTAGAGCTTGTATTTGCCGTTGTCGGGGTCCCATTGTCCCTTCACGCCGTCCATCTTAGGCTGCAGTTTCCAGAATCCAGCCGACTGCGGCTTCTTGTTGACCCTGATGACGAAGTACATCGGGAACACAGCCTGTGAGTTGTAGCAGAAGGAGCCGAGCAGACGGCAGCCTTCCACCTCAGTGTCGCTGACTCGTCTCACACTGCCGCCCACTTCGTTGGTCAGGCCGTCGCCAATGTTCACAAGGATGTGGCCTTCGCCCTTTGGGAACGTGTAGCGTTCGCGTGAAGAGCGCAGCGTGGAAGTCATCTCGCACTTTACGCCATACTTTTTCAGCTTCACGCCGTAATAGCCCGGACGTGCTGTCTCCTGCTCGTAGGTAGAGCCATATTCGTGGTAGTCGACGTTGAGCTTGCCTGTGGTGGGCATGGTGAGCAGTGTGCCCATCTCGGGGCAGCCAACGCCGCTCATCATCACATGGGCGAAGCCCGTCATGTACACATTGTTATATTCATAAGCTGCCGACCACCAGCGCTTGTCCTTGTCGAACTGGTTGAGGTCAGAGCCCATCACATTGAACGGGGTCACCGTCATCAGTCCGTGGGGCATCACCGCTCCCGGGTTGCAGACCGAGAAGTTGGTGGTGCCGATCATCGGGTCGACATATCGCGTCAGATTCCCTGCGTCGGCGTGCTGAGAGGCGCACGCCAGCGCGAGAAGCATTGCAGACAATGTTTTCTTCATTATTCCAGATTAATCGAGTTTATGAAATTCGGTAGTCCTTTAGCGGACGCGCATCTCCATAGCGAAAGGCTCGCCGGCCTTTACCGTGCCTGCAGGCAGTGTCACGGTTACGTTGTCGCCCTTGACTGTAGTCTTGAGCTTCTTGCCGTTGGCCACGAGAGCCACTTTGCCCTTAGGCACATTGCCTGTCCATGTAAGTGTCTGTGGAGCATCCTTGCCCGGAGTTGACGGGTAGAGGGCATAGATGGTCTTGCCGTCCTTTGAGGCGGTGAACCACAACTCGCCGCTCTGGTAGTTCTTTGTTGCCACTGTGCTGTAGATGGCCTTGCCGTTGGCACGCATCCATTTGCCGATGGCCTGCAGACGGGTTACAGCCTCAGGCTGTATCAGACCTTCGGGTGTCGGGCCTACGCCGAGCACCATGTTGCCGCCTTTTGCCACAATCTCCATCAGGGTGCTGACCACCTTCTCGGGAGTTTTCCATGTAGGACGTGGTACCCAGCCCCAGTCGTTGCTCAGCGAGATGCAGCTTTCCCAAGGATGGTTGAGCTGCTTTGCGGGGATGGTCTGCTCCGGTGTCTGATAGTTCTCGTAGGGGCCTCCTATGGTGCGGTCCACGATGAGCATGCCGGGCTGTTTGCTGCGCACGCCCTCGGCAATGCGGGGCATGTCGATGTCCTGGTTGTTCTCCTTGCACACCCAGCCGCCGTCGAGCCAGAGGATGTCAACACTGCCGTAGCGCTGCGGGTCGGTGATCTCGCACATCTGGTTGTAGACAAACTGCTTGAAGCGGTTCCAGCGTGCCGGCCACTTCTTGATGTCGTAGTTCACGTTGCGGCCCTTCTTTGTCGGGTACACGTCCCACCAGTAGTCCTGCGAGTGCCAGTCGGGCTTTGAGAAATAGGTGCCGAGCATGAATCCCTTGTCGCGGAAAGCCTGCAACACATACTTCAGCACGTCGCGCTTGGGGTTGTTCTTGAAGGCGTAGTTGGCGATGGAGAAATCGTCGTATTTGCTCTCGAACATGCAGAAGCCGTCGTGATGCTTAGTGGTGAAGATCATGTATTTCATTCCGGCATCCTTCATCACGCCTGCCCATTGTGTCGGGTCAAACTTGGTTGGGTTGAGGTCTTTGGCCAGTCCCCAGTACCAGTCTTTGTACTGCTGGTAGGTCTGTGTGGTGTCGCGTGTAATCCAGTCCTCGTCGCAGATGGCCCAGCTCTCCACCATTCCGGGCACGGTGTAGAGTCCCCAGTGCATGAGTACACCGAACTTCTGGTCTTGCCATTTGCTGAGCTTGTCCAGCACCTTTTGGTCAGTCGGCCAAACATAGCCGTCGCTCTGCTCCATGATGTCGCCGCGCTCTTGGGCGGACATGGTCAGTGAGAGCAGGCATGCGCAGGCAAGGGTTATAATCTTTTTCATGGTTAATGCTTTTTATTAGTTTATTGTTATGTTTTTTCTTTGGGTGATTTCGGCTCGTGGTGTTTCAGCGAACCGTTATCTTGTCTTTCAAGAGAATGTTGTCGCTCGATGAGCCCACCATTACGGTGAAGTCGCCTGGCTCCACCACCTCCTTCATGTCGCGGTTGACGACAGAGAGCTCTTCGGGTCCGATATTGAACGAGAAGCGAAGCGTTTCGCCGGCCTTGATGGCCTTGCGGTCGAAGGCGCGGAGCTGCATGATGGGCTGTGCCACCGATGCCACCTCGTCGTGGATGTAGAGCTGGGGCACCTCTTCACCGTCGCGGCTGCCCGTGTTGGTCACGTCGAACGACACCACGAAGTGGCGCGCGTCTTTCTGCGAGATGCTGAGGTTTGAATACTTGAACGTGGTATAGCTCAGTCCGTAGCCGAAGGCATAGAGAGGCTTTGCCGACATCTCAACATAGTTCTGAGCCTCGGCTTTCTTGTTGTAGTAGACCGGGAGCTGGCCCACGCTGCGTGGCACGCTTACAGGCAAACGGCCGGCAGGGTTGTATTCGCCAAAGAGCACGTCGGCAATGGCCGTTCCGCCTTCCTGTCCGGGATAATAGGCGGTGAGCAGGGCGTCGGCGTTCTCTGCTGCCCAGTTTTTCAGCAATGGGCGTCCTTCGATATAGACCACCACGAGAGGCTTGTTGGTCTTCTTCAGTTCACGCAGCAGGCGGTCTTGCAAGCCGAGAAGTCCAAGTGTGGCGCGGTCGTAGCCCTCGCCCGACTCCATGTCGCTCACGCTGCCTGCGCTGGCTTCAGCTGCACCTGTCTCCTTGTAGCTCGTCTTGAAGTCGCGTGCGCTGCTGCCGCCCACACAGGCTATCACCACGTCGGCCTCGCGTGCTGCTTCAACAGCCTCGGCAATGTTGTTGGTGGTGGTGTCGCGCACGGCGCAACCCTTCACATATTTGATGTTGGCCTCGGGAAGGTACTGCTTCAGACCGTCGAGCACGGTCTTCACGTTGCCCTGCTCCTGGGGAGCGGTGTAGTCGCCAAGCATGTTGTACACGTTGTCGGCGTTTGGACCGACGAGAGCCACCTTCACGTCTTTCTTGAGTGGCAGAACGCCTTTGTTCTCAAGCAGCGTTATGGCCTTCTGTGCCACCTCGCGTGCCACCTGCACGTTCTCGGCAGTGCGCACGCCCTTTGCCGCCTTGTCGGCATCAACGTAAGGATTCTCGAAGAGCCCCATCTTGAACTTCAGGCGCAGCACGTTGGCACAAGCCGAGTCGATGGCAGCCTCGTTGGTTAGTCCGCGTTTCACAGCCTCTTCCAACAGTGCGTAGGAACGTGCACCGAGGTCTACGTCGCAGCCGCCGTTGAGGGCCAGGGCACCGGCCTCGGTGAGGTCGTTTGCCACGTGGTGGGTGGTGAGCATCACGTCGATGCTGTAGAGGTCAGACACGGTGAAGCCCTTGAAGCCCCATTCCTTCTTCAGGATGTCTTTCAGATAGTAGTCGTCCATCGACGACGGAATGCCGTCGAGGTTGTTGTAGCTCGTCATCACCGACAGTGCGCCGGCGTTGATGGCCTTGTGGAAAGGCGGAAGGAAGAACTGCTTTATCTCCCGCTTGCCAAGATAGGTGGGTGCGCCGTTGTGTCCGCCCTCTGTCGTGCCGTAGCCGATGAAGTGCTTCAGCGTGGGTATTGTGGCGTATGGCTTTGAGATGTCGCCGCCGCCAAGGCCCTCTATCTCGGCTGCCGCCATGTCGCCGGCAAGCTGTGGGTCCTCGCCCATATTCTCTTCCACGCGGCTCCAGCGGGGCTCGCGGCAGAGGTCAATCACGGGGCCATAGCTGATGTGTGCGCCCTGAAGACGAACCTCGTGTGCTATCACGTCGCCCATCTTGCGTGCCGCATCACGGTCGAACGTGGCGGCGAGGCCGAAGCCCGTAGGGAAGACGGTGGTGCCTATTGCCATGTGGCCGTGCGGTGCTTCTTCGGCAAGGAAAAGTGGTATGCCCAGACGGGTGTTCTCTATCACGTATTTCTGCAAAGCGTTGCCGCAGAGAGCCGCCAGACGTGGGTTGAGGCCGTTGTCGAGGGTCTTCTTCGTCCAGGGGTCGGCACGGTAGGTAGCCCAGAGCATGCCGATGTTGCCCTCGGCTATGTCTTTCTTGAACGACTCCGACGGCACAACCTTCTTTCTGCCCACTACATCATAATAGTCCCAGGCGAGTGTGCAACGGAGCTGCCCTATCTTCTCCTGAAGGGTCATGCGGCCCAACAGGTCACTTACGCGTTGTTCCACCGGCAACTTGGCATCACGGTAGGGTAGGCTGGTCTTCTGCTTTGCGTAAGAGAAAAAAACGGCAGTCAGCGCGGCTGCCGTAATATAGAATCTTTTGATTTGCATTCTTAAAGCTTAGTTGGTGGTTCTATAAATTGCCACCTTAGTATTTCTTTGCTTCTTGTCTGAACTCGTTTGGCCAGAGATGGTGTGCATACTTGTAGCCGTAAAGGTCGTAGATGTGGCGCAGGTTGTCTACACGCGTCTTGAAAGCCTCGTAGTTCTTTTCGCCCGGCTGCAGCCACTGCACCTCTGAGAGAGCTGCCATACGTGGCAATACCATGTACTCCACGCCGTTGGTCGTCGGGATGTACTCTGTCCACACGTTTGCCTGCACGCCCTTGATGTGGGCCTTGACAGATGGAGCCAGATCCACTGGCACCGGCTCGAGGTTGTAGACGTTGGCAACGTCGGAGAAACCGCCTATTGCAGGTGGCTCAGAACCGGTCTCCTTCGACTGGTAGTGGTCGAAATAGAGGGCGTTGTTTGGTGCCATGATGATGTCGTGGCCAAGCTTTGCGCCTTTGGCACCCGGTCCGGCACCTTGCCATGACATGATGGTGGCGGTGCTGTCGACGTCGCAGCCCAGCAGCTCGTCCCAACCGATGATCTTGCGGCCCTTGCCCTCAAGATATTTCTGCACACGCTTTGCGAAGTAACCCTGCAGGCGAGCCTCCTTTGAGATGCCGTTGCTGCTGGTCAGACCCTGCTTGGCAATCATGGCCTGGCACTTGGGACAGTTCTCCCAGCGCACGCGTGGGCTCTCGTCGCCGCCGATATGGATATACTGGCCGGGGAAGAGGTCGCAGATGTGGTCGAGGGTCTTCTCGATGAAGGTGTAGACCTTCTCGTTGCCGGCGCAGAGGATGTCGGCATACACGCCCCAGAACTCACCTGTGCGGTATGGACCGCCGGTGCAACCCAACTCGGGGTAGGCTGCCAGAGCTGCCATCATGTGGCCGGGCATGTCAACCTCGGGCACGATGGTTATGTATCTGTCGGCTGCATACTTCACGATGTCGCGAATCTCGTCGTCGGTGAAGTAGCCGCTGTAGGGCACGCCGTCGCCAAGCTCACTGTTGTGGCCAGCCACAGTCTGTGCGCGCTTTGAGCCGACCTCCAGGAGGCGTGGGTAGCCAGGCACGTTGAAGCGCCAGCCCTGGTCGTCGGAGATGTGCCAGTGGAGACGGTTCATGCCGTGCAGGGCTATCATGTCGATATACTTCTTCACGAACTTTGCGGGGAAGAAGTGGCGTGCGCAGTCGAGCATCATGCCGCGGTATTCGAAGCGCGGTGCTGCCTCAACCTTTGCGCCGGGCATCTCAACGTTCTCGGCGCTCTCGAGTATGGGCAGAGCCTTGCGGAGGGCCTGTACGCCGTAGAACACGCCTGCAGCTGTGGTACCGGTGACGGTGACGCCACGCTTGTCGACCACAATCTCATAGGCTTCGGGAGCCAGTTTGGCCTTGGCGTTGAGCACGAGGCTGATGCCTGTCTTTGCCTTGCCCTTGACAGCCTGCTTGCCAAGCTCCAGCTTGGTCATTTCTTTCACGTATTGTGCAAGGAATGAGGCGTTGCGCTCCATGTCGGCATTGCCTTCAGTGTAGTTGATGACAGTGGATGCCGACAAGGTGAAGTCGCCGCTCTTTGGGGTATAGTCGATCTTGTTGGGCACTGGCACCACCTTGGCAAAGTCGGCCTTCTCTGTTGCGCCCACGCTTGTGAGGCACATCATGAAAAGGGAAGCTAAAAATGTTTTCTTCATAGTTCTTTGGTTGCAAGTTTATTGGGTTATTCTGTTGTTACACATTGATTATTCCATTGTGAAGTCGATGCGGCTTCCGCCGGTCAGCGTGCTGTGGCTCAGGAAGTTGGTAGTGAGCGGCTGCCCGTCTACCGCCTTTGCCTGGATATAGCGCTTGGCAGGGGCGTCGCAGTTGATGACGGTTGTCTTGCCGTTCTCCAGATGCAGCTTCACCTGCTTGAAGTAAGGCGTGCCGATGGCGTAGTCGGTGCTGCCCGGACACACGGGGTAGAAGCCCATGGCCGAGAAGACATACCATGCCGAGGTCTGTCCGTTGTCCTCATCACCGCAATAGCCGTCGGGTGTGGCCTTGTAGAGACGATCCATCACCTCGCGCACCCAGAACTGGGCCTTGCGCGGCTGGTTGCTCCAGTCGTAGAGGTAAATCATGTGCTGTATTGGCTGGTTGCCGTGGGCGTAGTTGCCCATGTTCATTACCTGCATCTCGCGAATCTCGTGTATCACCTGTCCGTAGTAGCTGTCGTCGAATACTGGCGGCAGATTGAACACGGAGTCCATCATGGCGTTGAAGTTGCTTTCGCCGCCCATGAGCTTTATGAGGTCTTCCGGACGCTGGAACACCGACCACGTGTAGTGCCAGGCGTTGCCCTCGGTGAACACGCCGCCCCACTTGAACGGGTTGAACGGTGTCTCCCATGAGCCGTCCTTCTTGCGGCCGCGCATGAGGTTGTATTCCTTTGAGAAGAGGTTGCGGTAGTTGAAGCTGCGCTTATAGTAAGGCTCTATCTCCTTCTGTTTCTTGCCCAGAGCTTTGCCGAGCTGGTAGATGCACCAGTCGTCGTAGGCATACTCAAGTGTGCGTGCGGCACTCTCGTTGATGCCCACGTCGCAAGGCACGTAGCCGAGCTTGTCGTAGTATTCCCAGCCTTTCCTTCCTGTGGAACCCACCTTGGGGTGGTTGGCGTGTGCGCCGTGTATCACGGCTTGCCACAGCGTCTCGATGTCGTAGCCGCGTATGCCCTTTATCCAGGCGTCGGCCACGATGCTTGCCGAGTTGTTGCCGACCATGCAGTCGCGGTGGCCTGGACTTGCCCACTCGGGCAGGAAGCCGCTCTCCTTGTAGGTGTTGACGAGGCCTTGCTGCATCTCTTTTGCCATAGAGGGGTACACGAGGTTGACCAGGGGGAAGAGGCTGCGGAAGGTGTCCCAGAAGCCCGTGTCGGTGAACATGGTACCGGGCAGCACCTGGCCGTTGTAGGGGCTGTAGTGTACGGTGTCGCCTTTGGCGGTGATTTCGTAGAACTTGCGGGGGAAGAGCGTCGAGCGGTACAGACACGAGTAGAACGTGCGCAGATGGTCGGTGTTGTCGTCGTTGACCTCCACGCGTCCGAGCACCTCGTTCCAGTGCTTCTTGGCGTCGGCCTTCACGGTTTCAAGGGTCTTGCCCTCTACCTCCTTGAGGTTCTGCCATGCCTGCTCCTCGCTGATGAACGAAGAGGCCACACGTGCCGTGACCTTTTCGCCGCGGGTGCAGCTGAACGTCACTATGGCGCCGCTGTGCTGGCCGTGGTTCTCGTAGCTCACGGTGAACGGATGGTCGAACGTCACCACGAAATAGTCGCGGAAGTTGTCGGGCACGCCGCCGCTGTTGCGCACGCTGTAGCCGGTGATGCACCGGCGTGCAGCGTCCACCTTTATAGCCGAGCCCTTGTCGAAAGCGTCAACCACGATGTTGGCGCTGTCGGTGGCTGGCATGGTGAAGCTGAAAAGGCACGCACGCTCAGTGGGTGCCATCTCGGCCTTGATGTCGTAGTCGGCGAGATACACATTATAATAATAAGGTGTCACGGTCTCGCCCATGTGTGAGAACCATGATGCGCGGGCAGTCTCGTCGAAGACGGGCTTGCCCACAGTGGCCATGATTGAGAACTGGCCGTAGTCGTTGATCCACGGACTGGGCTGGTGGGTCTGTTTCAGGCCGCGCAGCTTGTGGGCGTCGTAGGTGTAGACCCAGCCGTCGCCCATCTTGCCTGTCTGCGGAGTCCAGAAGTTCATGCCCCAGGGCGTTGCCACCACGGGATACGTGTTGCCCGTGGACAGCACAAAAGCCGATTCTGAACCCACCAGCGGATTGACATAGTCCACGGGGTTCTCAACCGACAGTGCCGGCAGGGCGGCCAGGGATGCGAACAATACCGATAAGTATTTCTTCATTAAGAATAATCTCTTGTTGTTGAATTTTGTGTTTCTTGCAGAATTCTCTCACACGGATTTAAAAAGGTTGCCTTTGACACCTTTTAAATCCGTGTGAGATGAACTGTGTGAAATGATTAAGGACGGTCTGCCTTTGCCGTACCCCACTTCGAGGGCTTCGGGCCCATCACGAGTTCGAGCGTTCCTCCGTTGACGATGTCGTCGTAGAGAATGTAGCTCTTCGTGAGCGGCTTGCCGTTGAGCTTGGCGCTCTGCACGTAGATGTTCTTGTCGCTGTTGTTCTTGGCCACGACGCTGAATGTCTTGCCGTCGCCCACGTTCAGCTCAGCCTTCTGGAAGAGCGGTGAGCCGATGATGAACTTGCCGCCGGCAGGCTCAACCTGGTAGAGACCGCAAGCCGAAATGACATACCATGCCGACATCTGGCCTACATCCTCGTTGCCGCTGAGTCCGTCGGGAGCGTTGAAGTACATGTTGCGGAACACCTTGCGAAGCAGTGGAGCGGCCTTGTAGGGCTGGCCGATATAGTTGTACATGTAGAGCACGTGGTGGCTTGGCTCGTTGCCGTGGGCATACTGGCCGATGAGGCCGCTGATGTCGGGCGATGCTTCAGCGCCGAGGTCACCTGTGACCACGAAGAGCGAGTCGAGCTTCTTGGTGAAAGCCTTCTCGCTGGGGAACAGGCTCACGAGACCATGGACGTCGTGGGGCACGAGCCATGTGTACTGCCATGCGTTGCCCTCGGTGAAGTCGTCGAAGCGGTGCACCGAGTGGAAGGGGTTGAAGTTCTCGCGGAAGTTGCCCTTGCTGTCCCTGCCGCGCATGAAGTAGACTCGCTTGTCGAAGTATTTTGCGTAGCTCTTGCTGCGGTTGTTGAAATACTCATAGTCTTCGGTCTTGCCGAGAAGTTTGGCCACCTGTGCCGTGCTCCAGTCGGCGAGAGCGTATTCCAGACCCTTTGCCACGGTCTCGTTGGTCGTGTCCTTGTCGAAAGGAATGTAGCCGTACTCGCGCAGCTGCTTCAGCCCGCGCTCGTCGAGCAGTTGCGAAGCCTTCATTGCAGTGAAAGCCTCTTCCTTGTTGGTGTAGAGCCCCTTGAGCACGAGGTCGGCCAAAACAGGCACGCCCGGGTTGCCGACCATGCAGTCGGTCTCGTTGTTCCACAGGTGCCATACCGGCAGTTTGCCCTGCTCGGCGAAGATGCTCATGAACGTGTTGCCGATCTCGGCGCAACGGTCGCGGTGGATAAGCGTGAAGAGAGGCATCTGTGCGCGGTAGGTGTCCCAGAGCGAGAACGTGGTGTAGCGCTTGCCTGTGCTGGCGCCGTTGTCGCTTATCTCCGACGGAGCCGTCATGGTGTGGTAGAGGGCAGTGTAGAAGATGGTGCGGTTGTCGGCGCTGGTCGACTCAATGCGCACGCGGCCCAGTTCCTTGTCCCACTCCTTGTCGGCCTGCTCCTTCACCTGCTCAAGGCTCCATGAAGTAAGCTCCTTGTTGAGGTTGGCCTTGGCTGCGTCTATTGAAGTGGCAGATATGCCCACGCGTGCCATGATGGCCGAACCATTGCTGTCGGTGGCGCGCATGTAGGCCACTGAGTCGCCTTCCTGGCGAGTCATCTGCACGGGGCGGTTGAACTCGGCGTAGAAATACACGCGCTGGTCCTTGGCCCAGCCTGCAGAATAGCGGTAGCCGGCGATGGCTGTAGGGGTAAGCTGCGTGAAGTGGCAGTTGTACATCTTGTCCCAGCCAATGCCCTGCTTGAGGTCGAGCCTGACTTGCGGCGTGCTGCCGTTGGGGAACGTGTAGCGGTGGATACCTGCGTGTGATGTGGCAGAGAGCTCCACCTTCACGCCGTCGCCGGTCGTCACGGTGTAGTAGCCGGGCACGCACTTCTCTGTGCTGTGGTCGATGGTGGTCTGACGCTCGCTGTCGCTCACCACGGGGAGCAGAGCCACGTCGCCGAGGTCACCGATGCCGGTGCCGCTGAGGTGAGTGTGGCCGAAGCCGATTATGACGTTGTCGCTGTTGTGGTAGCCCGAACACCAGTCCCAGCCGCGGGTCACCATAGTGGGGCCGAGCTGCACGAGGCCGAACGGCACGTTGGCGCCGTAGAACACGTGGCCGTGGCCACCCGTGCCGATAGATGTGTTCACATACTGAGTGTATGTCCCGGCTTGTGCGCCGAGCGACACTCCCGCGAGAAGAGCCGCGGAGAAGAGTTTTTTGATGGTTATAGTTTTAAGCATAATATGGGTTGATTAATCGTATGAAATGTGTTGTTTCGATAAATGAAATGTTGCGTGTGTTTTCGTGAGTTTTTGGTTGGTCACTATTCCTTTACAAAGTTATTAAAAATAATCGAAACGAAAGGGCGCTGTTGGTTAATAATTATTTAAAAAAGGCTCGGACAACAAGATTGGCTGAAACAGTGTTGCGTTTCAACAGAGAATTGCGAAGGCTTTATGCTGCAAGATTACAAAACGTAAGATGTAAAGTTATCGGTGTCCGGTAAAAGTTGCAAGAAACAGGTCGTCGAAGACGGCCAACTTTGCATAACTGTGACCGAAGGGAACCTGCGGATAAAGCGCCGGATTATAATACCGTCCTCAAAGAGGGCGAACTTTCCCTGCAAAATGCTCTGCGATTGCGTTCGCCCTCTTCGAGGACGCCCATGGACTTGCCGTATTCAAGTCCGCA
>CAZXGQ010000026.1:0-30530 GCA_964640415.1 uncultured Prevotella sp. | reverse complement strand
AAAACGAAACAAAGTAAACAACATAAAACCGCCGCGCTTAAACAAGAAAAGCGCGGCGGTTTTTATTTTATGTCTTGTCAGTTAGCCTATCGAAGCGATCATGCGTTAGGTATCACCTTGAACCTGATTCGGAACATATGGCTCATCTCGTCCCAGTTGGTGCCGAGCAATACGAACTTGCCGATCTGCGACGTTGACCTTACGTGCTTGCCGATACATGGGCAAATGTCATAGTCGCCTATGCGCACAATGCGTATTGTCGCCGAGGCATCCTTGGGCAAACGGTCAAGCGACAAACCTTCGGGCAAATGCTTGCGGTCCACCTCATCATAAGTCACGGGCATGTCGGCATCTATCAGGCTGTTCATCTCCACTTCGATAGCCTTCTCCTCCTGCCGCGTTGGCTTATGGTCGAGAACATAGCTCATCTTGCTCTTCTTGCGCTCAATGTGTGCATTGTTCGATCGCTCACAACCGAACATCCTTGTCATCAACTGGTTGAGCAAATGCTCAGCGGTGTGGGCTGGAGGAAACTCGTCCTTGTCATGCTCGTTAAGGGCTAATGAGTCTGTTCTCATATTGATATTGAATTTAAGAATCCTTGCGCCATAAGGTGGCAACTCCATTGTCACGGCTCCGTCTTTTCTAAGATCCAGCGCCAACTTCTCCCCACTCAAGAGGTCGGAAGCCACTATCTCACGTTCCGGCAAGCCAAGGAAGTCGAAGGCATGTGAAGGTATAACTACTGATACGCGCACATTGGGACGTGAGAAGTTAACAACTATGAGCAACACCTCGTCGTCTTTCTTCCTCATGAAAGCATACTGCTCTCTGGGGTTGAACTGCCACGTCTGATTGTTGGCATACATCAGATCGAAACAGTCTCCTTCCCTGACCGCCTTTTCCTTATTGGCTATGCGCAGCACCTCACGATAGGTTTTCTGCAATTTCTTCTCCTCGTCGGTAAGCCCGTCGGAAGTGAAAAACTCCCGCCTTACCGAATCCACGCTCCAATAGTCGAAGATTGTCGTGCGACCGTCCTTGCCCGAATAACCTTCCTCGTCCATACCACGCTCGCCAACCTCCTGGCCGAAATAAACCATGAAAGGGTTTTTCTGCAAGAGTGCGCCTACAACAAGGGCTGGCACCGCCTTGGCACCATCGCCACAGAAGAAGTCACTGGCAATGCGTTGCTCGTCGTGGTTCTCAAGGAAGTAGAGCATGTGATCCTTTATGTCGTCGGTACTCTGCCAGCACCACGTGATGCTGTTGGCAGAACGGCGCTCACACACCACGTCGCGAAGGCAATCGTACATTCCTACCTTGTCGTACAAGTAGTCGAAACCTGAAGCCACGTACCTACGATATTGGTTTGAGTCGTAAACCTCTCCTATGAAGACAAACTGAGGGAAGCGTTCTTTCACTATGCCCGTGGCATAAGCCCAAAAATCAGCCGGAACCATCTCCGCCATGTCGCAACGGAAACCGTCGATGCCTTTTCCTGCCCAGAAGAGCATGATATCGGTCATCTTCTTCCATGTGTCGGGCACTGGGTTAAAGTGGTAACTACGGCCACCGGCATCGCAATAGTCAACGCCATAGTTGAGCTTAACCGTCTCATACCAGTCGTAGAGGCCCGGTTCGGCATTGAACTTGTCGTTGCCCGTACATTTGGCGGGACTCTCCACATAAGGCTCGTCGCCATCAGCAAGTGCCACAGGGCTCACGAAAGCGTGTCCCGGACAATAATAGAAGTTGTTTTGCGGGTCAAAGTGCTTGGTGGTATCATCGTTTTCGCCCAAGTCGCTTGTGTCCTCCGGCAGATTGATACTATGATACTCACGTGCCACATGATTGGGCACAAAGTCAGTAATCACCTTCATGCCAGCCTTGTGGGTACGTTGCACGAGAGCCTCGAACTCCGCCATGCGTTCTGGCACATTCTCGGCTATATCCGGGTCGATGTCATAGTAATCGGTAATGGCATACGGTGAGCCAGCCATGCCCTTTACCACGTTGGCATGCTGGCGTGGAATACCGTATTGCGAGTAGTCTGTCGTCGTGGCGTGACGGACGACACCAGTATACCACACGTGCGTAAAGCCCATGTCGTGTATCTTCCTCAGCCTGACAACATCAACATCGTTCATCTTCCCCACCCCATTTTCGGCAAGCGTTCCATTCTCCTTACGAGAAGAATTACGGTTGCCGAAAAGGCGCGTGAAGACTTGGTATATAATAACCTTTTTATTCATCGAGATCAGGCAATTCCGTGAGCGGCAACTGCCTTGTCGATGCGATGAATCATGCCTTGCAGGGCCTTGCCCGGGCCACACTCAGTGAAGTCGTCGGTGCCATTGGCAATCATGCCCTGCACGCTCTTTGTCCAACGCACTGGGCTGGTGAGCTGTGCTATGAGGTTTGCCTTGATCTGCTCAGGATCAGTGTAAGGCTTTGCGTCAACATTCTGATATACAGGGCACTTTGGTGTTGAGAACTGTGTCTTCTCGATAGCTGCCTGCAACTCTTCCTTGGCGGGTTGCATAATCGGAGAGTGGAAGGCGCCTCCCACAGCCAAAGGCAATGCACGCTTTGCACCGGCGGCCTTCAGTTTCTCGCAAGCCTCGGCAATGGCCTCCTTGTCGCCCGAGATAACGAGCTGGCCGGGGCAGTTGTAGTTGGCGGCCACAACAATCTTGCCATCCTTGCTGACCTCGGCGCACACCTGCTCCACTGTTTCATCGGGCAAACCGATGATGGCAGCCATGGTGCCAGGATTCTTCTCGCAGGCTTTCTGCATGGCGTTGGCACGTGCTGCAACGAGCTTCAGGCCATCTTCGAAGTCAAGGGCACCGCTTGCCACCAGGGCCGAGAACTCTCCGAGCGAATGGCCGGCTACCATGGCCGGCTGGAAGTCTTCGCCCAGGCAAAGGGCAGAGATAACACTGTGGAGGAAGACAGCAGGTTGTGTCACCTTGGTCTCCTTGAGTTGTTCGTCTGTGCCAGCGAACATGATTTCGGTAATCTTGAAGCCAAGTATCTCATCAGCCTTGTCAAAGAGCTCCTTTGCCAAAGCGTTGTTCTCATACAAATCCTTGCCCATACCCACAAACTGTGAGCCTTGTCCGGGAAAAACGAATGCTTTCATTTTAGAATTCTGGTATAAATTATAATTAGTATGTTTATCTTAATAAAAATCCCATTCACTACGAGAGCGAATGGGATCAATATGCTTGTTTGCCTTAAAATGCAATTACAAAGCGATTACTCAGCTGCAGGTGTCTCCTGTGCTTCCTCAGCCTTAGGAGCCTCTTCTGCCTTAGGAGCCTCAGCCTCTACAGCCTTAGGCTCTTGATTCTCTGCTACAACGATAACAGGAACCTTCACCTCCACGTCCTTGTGGAAATGAACTGTAGCCTCGAACTCACCCACCTTGCGTGCCTCACGCATTGTGATGATCTTGCGATCAATCTCGATGCCGAGCTTGGCGAGCTCCTCAGCAACCTTGGCAGCGCCTACAGAGCCATAGAGATGACCCGTAACAGCAACCTTGGCAACCACTGTAACCTTAACATCCTTGAGAGCCTCAGCGCGCTTTTCAGCCTCAGCCTTCTTGGCAGCGAGCTTTGCAGCCTGCTGCTTCAGGTTCTCGGCAAGCACCTTTCTTGCGCTCTCAGAAGCGATAACGCCCTTGCCTGTAGGGATGAGATAGTTGCGGCCGTAACCGTTCTTAACGTTCACAATCTCGTTCTTGTATCCAAGACCGATGATATCTTCTTTCAGTATGATTTCCATGTCTTAGCCTCCTTATTATTACTTCAACAGATCGGTTACGAATGGAAGCAGCGCAATCTGGCGAGCACGCTTCACAGCCTGTGCAACGCGGCGCTGATACTTCAGCGAAGTACCGGTGATGCGGCGGGGGAGAATCTTGCCCTGCTCGTTGAGGAACTTCTTCAGGAACTCAGGATCCTTGTAGTCGATATACTTGATGCCGCTCTTCTTGAAACGGCAATACTTCTTCTTCCTTGTGTCGATGGAAGGAGCGGTGAGATAGCGGATCTCACTGTTGTTAGCGCGTGTGTTGTTCTGCTCTGCCATGATTATGCCTCCAACTTTTTACCCAGCTTTGCACGACGCTTCTCTGCATAAGCGACAGCATACTTGTCGAGCTTCACTGTCATGAAACGAATAACCTTCTCGTCGCGGCGGAAGCCGGTCTCAAGGGTGTCAATCACTGTAGGCTCTGCCTTGAACTCAACCAGGCAATAGAAGCCTGTTGACTTTTTCTCAATGGCATAAGCCATTTTCTTCAATCCCCAAGCCTCTTCGTTAAGAATCTCAGCACCATTGTCGGTGAGCAGCTTCTTGAACTTAGCGGCCGTTTCCTTCATCTGTTCATCAGACAAAACGGGAGTCAAAATGAAAACGGTCTCGTATTGATTCATACTACTTTGAAATGAATAATTTGTTGTTTTGCAAAAATGCGGTGCAAAGGTACACTTTTTTATCTGAATATCAATAGCCTAACCCTTCTTTTGATTATTATTTAACATTCATTTTGACATTCATTACTACCTAGGACACGTTTTTATTTGTACTTTTGCATCCGCATATCAATGGAACAAGCATTATCATGCGAAAGACACATATTATATTAAAGCAATTGTGGACGACTATGACAAGGGTCTGCTCTGTGGCCATGCGCCACGTAGGGCTGCCGTTCGTCTACGGTGGGGTCGTCTGCCTCGCCTTATTCTATGCTACCGGGCTCACCAACTACAACATTCTCAACATCCTGCCCGTCATAGCCATATTACTTGGCATAGTGGGCTATGTTAAGGGCGAGAAACGCAAAAGCCTCTACTAAAAGCAAAGGAGCTGCGCAGCAACTTTCACATTGAAAAATCTCCGTGCGAAGTATTTTCTTCCCACGGAGATTTTTATTTCATACCAACTGTAATAGCCGAAAAATCAACATGAATGAAAAGCACCTGTGCTAATCAACATAAACCCTGTTTCTTTTGCAGAAGGACATTATTCCAATATGTCTTTCAGTGCAAAGTTGGCAAGGATACATGTCGACTGGCTGAGCATGCGTATGAACTCCTGTGCCGAGTTTTTCATGTATGAGTCTTTCAGGAAATGTATGCATCCGTCCATCTCGTTGCCTTCTACATCTATTGGCACGGCTTTCAGGTCTTCGTCGTGGACGACGGTGCTCTCCGAGAGCACGGTGACATATGGCGAGCGGTGCAACAGGTCGAAGATGACATCAACGCTGTTCACCTCTACCTTGATGCGGAAGTCGAGCTCTTTGCCTTCCACCAGATGGTCGAAGGCACCGCGTGCCTGAAGTCCCGGTGTGGGCAGCACAAGATCATAGCGTTGCAAGTCGGCGAGACGCACGCTTGAGAGCCGTGCCAGCGGATGCTGTCGGTTGACGATGGCTGCCAGGCGGTTGCAGAAGAGAGTACGGCTGTCCACATTCTTGTCTTCCTTGAGCGGCTTGAAGGCCAACACAAGGTCAAGGCGCCGGCGGCACAGGTCTTCCATCAGTTCCTGCATGCTCTTATAAAGAATGTTGAGGCGCACATTCGGATAGGCGCGCAGAAAGCTGACGAGTGTCTCCGACATGATGTTGCTGAAACTGTAGGTCACGCCGATATTCAGTTCGCCCGTGAGCATCTGTTTCAGGTCGTTCATGCGGTCCATGCATGCCTCCGAGGCGTTGACGGTGCGCTGTGCATAGATCTGCAGTTCGCGTCCGGCTTCGGTGAGAAACACCTCGTGCGAGTTGCGTTCAAAGAGCATCAGTCCGATCTCCTGCTCCAGATGGCTGATCTGCTGCGAGAGGGTGCTCTGCGTGATAAACAGTTTGCGCGAAGCCTCAGAGAAGTTGAGCGTCTCGGCCGCCTTGAGGAAGTATTTGAGTTGTCGAATTTCCATCTCTGTTGTTCTTGTGTGGGCAAAGATACGAATATTTATTTCACATTCACCTCGTGGAGGTCAATAAAATCTCCTTTGCGCCGTTTTCTTTCCACGAGCAACTTGAAAAGCTTCTGTTTGCGTCGGGGTTCGGCCATGCGGCGCACGAAGATGTTAGGTATGGCCACGCCAAGTGCAATGCAGAGGATAGCCAGTGAAGCTTTGATTGTGTTTGTCATGCCCACGGTCACCTCGCCCACTATGCCGTGCATGTCGATGAAGGCGAAAAGAGCCCTGTACATCAGCACACCTGGCACCATGGGGATGACACTGGGTATGGCGATGCACTGGTGTGGCGTATGAAACCAGTGCTGTGCTCTGGTGGCAATGATACTGATTACGGCACTGCCTGCCAGGGAGCCTATGCTCAGCCCCATGTCGAGACCTATGTTGCCGTTGCTGGCTCCCAAGTTTACGAAGTTCCTGGTACACACGGCTATGATGCCTCCCACGGCCACCACGGGCAGCAGTCGTCGCGGAATGCTGAATATGGTGGAGAAGCCCATGGCCGACACGGCTGCAGCGATGGCGTATTCCCAATAGGCATGGTGAGGAGTCATGGTGAGGTCGGTGATGAAATTGTTTACTCCGCAGATGCGTATGGCAAAGGCTATGCCGAAAGCCATAGCCAGCACCATGAGCAATGTGTTTACGGCGCGGGTGATGCCCACCTCCACATATCCGTCGAGCATGTCGCTCACAAAGTTGATGAGCGGCACTCCAGGCACTATGAAGAGCGAACAGGCCATGAGCGGATGCCAGGGAGTGCTGGACACCATGAACTCCGGCAGACTGCCGGCCAGTGTGGCACAGGTGCTCAGAAAGGTGGTGCCCCAAGCTATGAGGGTGGCGACAAAGGCGGCTATGCCGATGGCCACATAGTTGTTCCAGCCTTTTGAGGGCAGGAGCATGCGCAGGCGGAAGCCCAGAATAGCAGCCAGCGAACAGTAGAAGAAGGCCGGCCAGTCGCATCCGAACTGTATGCAGAAGCCGCCGCAGGCAAAGCCGCCGCCTATGGCTACCTGCCAGGGAGTGAAGCTGCGCTTGGTATTCCTCACTTCCTTCAGCGCCTGCTCATACTGGTCCAAGGTGTAGTCTTCGCGTATGGCGCGCCATGTGAGCTTGCTTATCAGCGAAATGGAGGTGAGGTTGATGCCGTGTTTTTCGCACCGCTGGAACTTTGTGAACGAGTGCTCTTCGTCGCTATAGTTGACCATGAGCACGTTGTAGTTGACAAAGAGGTGGAGGTATTTTTCATCTAGTCCGAGATAGGCTGCCGCACGTTTCATGTTTCTCATGATGCGTGCTGTGTCGGCAGCGCTTTCCACAAGGATGCTTCCTGTGCGGAGCAGCAGGTCTAACTTATGCAACAATTCCCGCTGGCTTACCTCCGCACAGTCGGCATCACAGGTGCAGTCTGAAGACTGCTGGACTGGTATTTTGTTTTTGGCATTTGCCATTTTTGAGTTTCTCTATATTAATATGTTATCCGAACACGAAGATTATGATCTGTATGGTCACTATGCGCAGGAACATGGCAAAGGGGTAGACGTTGGCATAGCCCACTGCGGGTGCATCAGCCGAGGTGCTGTCGCGCACATAGGCCAAGGCCGACGGGTTGGTGTTGGCACCCGCCAGCACTCCCATGAGCGTGTAGAAGTTGATGTGGAAGACGTACCGCCCGATAATGCCGCCCGCCAGAATGGGCACCATGGTGATGGCCAGTCCGTAGACTATCCAGCGCAGTCCCTGCTCTGATGTCAGCGTGGCGACAAAGTCGTGGCCGGTACCCAGACCCACGCATGCGAGGAATATGCATATGCCTATCTCGCGGAGCATGAGGTTGGCCGATATGGTGTTGTAGGTTACAAGGTTGTATTTGGGGCCGAAGAAGCCTATCAGGATGGCTATCACCAGCGGTCCGCCCGTCAGTCCCAGTCGCAGGCTTTCGTTGATGCCGGGTATGTAGAAGGGGATGTTGGCCAAGAAGCAGCCCAGCACAATGCCCAAGAAGATTGGTATGAGGTTGGGATAGTTGAGGTGTTTCATCTGGTTGCCCAACACCTTTTCAGTGTGGCTCACAGCCAGTTCCGTACCCACCACGGTCACGAGGTCTGCCATCTGCAGTTTGAGTGCAGGAGTGGCCAGCAGGTCCATACCGGCTCTGTTCACCCTGGTAATGTTCACGCCGAGATTGCTGCGCAACCGTATCTGTGCGATGGTTTTTCCGTTGATGTCGGGCTTGGTTATGCGTATGCGGCGTGTCACCAGAACTTTGCCGAAGGCATCGGCCGGCACCTCCACCTGTTCGCCCAGCAGTGCCACCAGCGGTTCCTGCACGGCAGGGTTGGCCACCACGTATACAATGTCGCCCTCGTTGAGCACGGTCTGCCCGTTTACCATCTCGCCATGTTCAGAAGATCCTTTGCGCAGAATCTGCGAAATCATGAAGTCGCGGCTAAGCAGCTGTCTGATTTCTTTCACCTTGTCTCCGAACACCATCTTGTTGGACACCTTCACGCAGAAGGTGTTGAGAGTCATGGTCTCCAGATGTCCCACTCCCCTCTTTGCTTCAGCCTCTTCCTTAGTGCGGTCTATACGCAGCACAAAGCGCAGAATGACAAAGGAGAGTATCACACCGAGCACACCCATAGGATAGGCAATGGCATAGCCGGAGGCTATCTGCGGTGCGTCGATGTGGCGCAGGTCGCTGTATGCCTGCTGCGCAGCACCCAGTCCCGGCGTATTGGTCACGGCTCCGGAGAGGATACCGGCCATGGTGGTGATGGGGGTGTCTGAGACGTAATAGATGACGAGGGTGGTGACGATGCTCAAGACTATGACCGTGGTGCTGAGCATGTTAAGACTCTTGCCTCCGTTGCGAAACGAGGAGAAGAAGCTCGGGCCAACCTCGAGGCCAATGGAATAGACAAAGAGAATGAGTCCGAACTCTTTGAGGAAGTGGAGCAGATGCTCGTCGAGATTAAGGGCAAAATGTCCGAACACCAGGCCGATGAAAAGAATCCATGCCAGTCCGAGCGATATGCCGCGCACTCGCACCTTGCCGAGCAGCAGACCGAGAGTGATGACCAGTGCAAGGATCATGACCGAGTGGGCCACGCCGCCTCCCCAGAGATCGGGGAAACCATAGAAGAGATTTCTTATTATTTCCATTGTGTATGTGATGTTGACGATTAGAATAACCGGATGCAAAGGTATGGTTTTTGTCTATAGCCGAAAAGCTTTGGCATTGGATTGACTTAATACCTGCTATCTGTTTTGTCTATCGTAGAGCTGCCGGAGCGGCATGTTAGGCTAATACAATATATAGTTTGCGTAATACACTATATATATTATATATACACATATAAAATAAATGGGGTCTATGTTGATTTGTGTGGGTGAAATATTGCGTTATAATCTTTCTTATTGATTTTTACCACACGAATCAACATATAACCTAAAATATTAATGAGAGATTAACGAATGATTAATGATGATTACACGTTCAAAACAACTTAACATTAATCGCCGTTAATCTTCCGTTAATCCGACATTAATTTTTCTTGGGTCTATGTTGAGTGTGGAAAAAGAAATGTGAGAAAGAAAACACCCACACGAATCAGCATAGAACCGGAATTTGTAAAGAATTATAGCAAGATTTTAACACTTGGAGGGCACTCCATCTAGAGCGGTCACAGAGGCTCCGAAGTGTTAAAAAGGGCACCTTCAACCTGTTTTTTGCCCAAAAAACCATGAAATCGAGTCGCGATAGTAGCACTATCGCACTGCGATTCTAACGTAAAGCCATCGCGATTCTAACGTAAAGGCGTCGCGATTCTAACGTAAAGCCGACTCAAATGCCCCGATTCAGACCATTCTTCAAACCTTAAAAAGCACAACGGGCTATCTATCAAGACATTACAAAATTCGCACAAAAATCGTCCAAATCCGCACGAGAGGAAAAGTTTTTCAAAAAAATCGATTTTCTGGGAGCCTTTTGTTGATATTTTTCAAGAGCAAAGAAGCGTTTGTCCACGAAGGACATGGAAAACACGAAAAATAAGGGACAAAAAAAATAAAGCGTTGGAAAACATCATTATTGTTTTTCAACGCTTTATTTGGTAGAGCGGGATACGGGAATCGAACCCGCCTCACAGGCTTGGGAAGCCCGTACACTACCGATATGCTAATCCCGCACAATGTGCGAAACACACACTGAGCCGATACCCGGACTCGAACCGGGGACCCACGCATTACGAATGCGTTGCTCTACCAACTGAGCCATATCGGCGTTTGCAGTTGCAAAGTTATTACTTTTTTTTGTTCTGACAAAGTTTTGCCGTATTTTTCTTTCTATTTTTATGAAAAACCCACGAAACATCCAAAGGGCATTTCGTGGGTTTACACATTATATTATATATAAAGCGTCATTTTGAATATTTCGTTATCAAACCATCGGCTCGTTCGTCGCCCAGTTCCTTGGCTTTTGCCAATGCCTCCAGTCCCGCTTCCTTTTGCTTGAGCTCACAAAGGGCGATGCCTTTTATGACGAAGAAGTCGGGAACCTTGTCGGCACCGTCGATGGTGAGGGCCATATCGCAGGTCTTCACTGCATTGTCCAACTGGTTGACTCGGAGCTGAAGGCTCGCCATCTCTGCATAATAGAGCGGCTCGGTGCGGGTGAGCACAATGGCATGAGCTATATCGTTGAGCGCCGGCTGATATTGCCTGATCTTCATCTCGCACTTGAACTTAACGTAATAGAAATCGGCAGAGGCATTGAAGTTCATCAGGGAGTCGTATTTCAGATAGTCGAGGAACGCCTGACGATAATTTCCGTCAACATCGTATTGTCTGCCACGTGCGAGCACGTAAGAAGCCGAAGAAAGACCGGGCTGGACGTTGACCGCCGTGTCGAGCAACGCCATAATCTCTGCCTTGGGGGCGTTGAGATGCGCCTTACACTGTGCCGACTCATAATACACCTCACCTGTCTTGCCAAGGTCTGTTTTCTGCAGGGCAATGAACAAGTCGAGCGCCTCCTTGTATTTGGCCTGGGCATACAATATCTGTGCCTGCTGATGCTGATAGGCAGGCAGCGGATTGACCTTGTAAGCCTCGCATGCCAAACTGTAGGCCTTGTCGAAGTTCCACTTGGCGAACGTTGTGTCAACACGATATACGCATGCGCGGTAAACGAGAGCTGCATAGTTGCTGTAGGCCACGTCCTTGCTTTCGGCACGCTTTGTCTCGGTCTGAAGCATTTCGTCGGCCTCGGCGAGTTTGCCATAGTTGACAAGTTGCGTGGCCCTGGCGTTATAGCCGTCGGCGGCCGTAGGGAAATCGCGGATATAGTCGTCGATATACTCGTTATATCTTACGCTGTCGGCCATGGTTGCTGCAAGCACAAGCATCAGCGACGCCTCCTTCTGCTCAGTCGGCAAGGCTATGCGGATGCCGGTGGCACGGAAGGTCTGGTCGTTGATGGAGAAGCCATAACGCTTGAAAGTGGTCGTGAGACGCGCATCGGCAGAAAATGCCGTTCCACCGTCGTCGGGTCTCTGCACGATACCAAGCAACTTGCCGTCGGCACTCACTACGGGGCAACCCAACATTGAGCCTTCAACGTCTTCATCCTTGAAGATGTAATAGTTGAGATCAGTCATGAACTTTTCCGTACTGGCTGGCGACAAGCTCTTTATCTCGGGTTTCTTGATGTCGTAACCAACCAGATACATAGAGGCAGCCTGTGTGTTGTCGGTTGTGGGGAGAAGCCCGCCTGCACTGTTGGTATAACCCTTGATTCTGAAGCGGCACACATCGTAGTTCTCTGACACGCCGAGCATGGCATCCACGTCATACTGCTTGCCCTTGCTGTCGATGATCACCGCACGCGCAGCACCCTTGAAAGAGTGCCACATGGCAATGGCCTCGCCTGCCGCTCCGGTGAAGACACCATGCGATGAAGAATGGATGGTGCCGTCGGCATTGTATGTCGTCAGGGAGAAGACGCTTTGTGCGGCCTTCTTCACTGGGGCCGGCTGTGCCTTTGCCACCGTTGGCAGCATGACGGCCAACGCCAACAGAAGTCTTATGATCGTTGTTTTCATTGTTGTCTTATTGCTGATAATCATTGTTTCAATATTATTTTGCATTCTCAAGCAGCGTACGAGCATTGTCGACAGCCGCCTGCGAGATGCTGCTTCCGCTAAGCATCTGTGCTATTTCGTCTACCCTCTCGGTCTGCGACAGCAGGCGCATATGGCTCACCGTGCCTTCGGCTGTTTCTTCCTTGCTCACCTTATAGTGAGTGGTTCCCATGGCAGCTATTTGCGGCAAGTGGGTTATGGAGATTACCTGGCGGTTGCGGTCGCCCATCTCGCGCATGATCTGCGCCATCTTCTCGGCCCCCCTGCCGCTTACGCCGGTGTCTATCTCGTCGAAGACGATGGTCGGCAACTTAACCGCCCCGCTTATCATCGCCTTCAGCGACAACATGACACGCGCTATCTCACCGCCCGAGGCCACTTGCGCCACTGGTTGCAACGCTGTGCTGCTGTTGGCGCTGAAGAGGAACCTCACCCTGTCGGTTCCCGACGCCGTGCATTCGCCGTCACTGAAATCGATGGCGAAACGCACCTTGGGAATGCCCAACGGCACGAGCCTTTGCTTCATTTCCTCCTCTACCCTGACAGCAGCCTTCTTTCTCACCCCGCTCAGTTCCTTGGCAACGGCTAGGCAATCGGCATAGGCCTTGTCGCTCGCAGCCTTGAGCTCAGCAAGCTGTTCAGAGCCCCCGTCAATGCTGTCGAGTTCGGTCTTTATCTTGTCCCGCTCGCATATGAGCTCGTCTGACGAGGAGACATGGAACTTCTGTTCCAGCGAATAGATGAGGTCAAGACGTTCGTTGATGGCCTCCAACTCTTGTGGGTCGAAGTCAACGTTCTCAAGATATCCCTCTATCTCGCGCGAGATGTCTTTAAGGTCAATATATGCCGAGTCGAGCCTGTCGGCAATGTCTTTCGCCTCGGGATAGACTTCTGCAATGTCGCGCATGCTGTCGGCAGCACTCCGTGTCATGGCCATTCCGCCAGCGTCATCTTTCGACAACGCCTCCGAAGCCGTGAAGAGCGCGGTCTTTATGTCCTCGGTGTGGCTCATGGTCTGCGAGCGTTGCTCCAGTTCCTGTTCCTCGCCCTTCACGAGTTTTGCCTTGTCGAGTTCAGAGAACTGGAACCGCAGAAACTCCTCATTCTCCTTGTTTCGCTTGCACGCCTCTTCATAGTCGGCGTAAGCCTTCTTTGCCCGAAGCCATACTGAGTATTTTTTCTTATAGCTGGCAAGAAGCGCTGAGTCGCCGGCAATGATGTCCACGACATTGAGCTGAAAGTCTTCTTTCTGGAGCAAGAGATTCTGGTGCTGGCTGTGGATGTCGATGAGCTGGTCGCCAAGGTCACGCAGAGTGGTCAGCGACACGGGGGTGTCGTTGATGAAAGCGCGGCTTTTGCCCTTCTCGCTGACCTCGCGCCGCAATATGCAATCGGTGGCATCGTAGTCGATCTCGTTGTCGTCGAAAAACGGCTCCATGTCGTAACGCGACAAGTCGAAATGCGCCTCGATGACACATTTCTTCCTTCCCAATTTCACCTGCTTGGAGTCGGCACGCTGCCCCAAAAGGAGATGGAGCGCGCCTATCACGATGCTCTTTCCCGCACCCGTCTCGCCCGTGATGACCGAGAACCCGGGGTTGAACTGGATATTGAGCTCGTCTATCAGCGTGAAGTCCTTTATGTAAAGTTGTTTGAGCATCTTGTTTATTGCTTTATCTTTTCCCACGCATTGTTTTGCGAGGCATTGATAGAGAAGAGAATGTCGTAGACCGCTTCCTTTTCTTTCGACGTGCCCTTGCCCTTATATATATTGGCAAGTTCGTCGCGTTTGTAGTCGGTCCATATTTGCGGCAGTGCGCTCTGCGGCCGGTCTTCATGGCATTTCTTCAAGTCGTTTTCTATCGCTGTCGTTATCGCCGCCCTACCCCTGTCGGCGTTTGCGGCCATCTCGTCAAGGCCCTTGCGGTAATAGTCATACTGCAACTGGCGGAACGGCTGCATGCCACCGTTGAGATAGTCGTTGATTATGGCAAAGCGGCAACGGTCGTTGTCAAACGACTTCCATCCGGTGAAGTCGAGATTCTGCGCATTGTTCACGAGATTCATGCAACGCTCCAGCACATCGTTTCCACCCAAGGGCGAGAAACTGTCGAGGTCGATGCCGATAATCAGATAAGCATAATAAGCGAAGAGGGCCGTGAGCTGGTTGTCTATCGTCTCTTCATTGAATTCCAACTGGTCGAACTGCCTGAAAACGAAATTGAAATCGTTGTCGGTATTATTATATAATGTAGAGTTGTAGGAGGCGTTGTACACCGGCCTGTTGGCCTGGATGATGGCCTTGCAGGTGAACATGCCGCTCGACTGGTCGTATTTGGTCACCGTGATGTTGAAGTTGCACGTGATGCGTTCCTTCTTGGCAAACTGCAGACTGGTCCACTGCCTGTCGTTGACAAACTGCGTCAAGGTTTGCTGCAGGTTGTCAAAGACAGACGCATCGGTGCCGCTTATCTGACTGTGGTTGATCGTGATCTTGGCGTTAAGCTCCTGGGCTTTTGCCGCCAAGCCCATCACAAGAACGATAAATACGAGCAGAAGTCTACGCATTCATGTTCAATTTTGCTTCCCTAAGCCTTATGCGTGTCAGCACCTGCTTGGTGTTTAGCGTGAAGTCGGCGTTGAGCATCCAACTGTAATAACCCGGGTCACGATGAAGCACATCGGTAACCACACGGCCTTTGTATTTTCCGAAATTGAAGACCTCATGGCGCACGGGATTGCCGTCCTTGTCGGTCACCACATTGCCATTCTTGTCTTTCACGTCTTCCCATACCATACGGCCGGCAAAGTCGACATTGTTGTTCATTTTCGACTCAGCGGCCAGCACGTCCATGTCGTTGGGAAGAGCCTGCGAAGGCTCTTCAACGGTTGCAGGGTCATACTTGTCGAGCTCGCCCATCAGCACACGGTAAGTGGCCTCTGCGTCCTCGTCGGCACGGTGGGCACGGAAGTCGTCTTCCATCTTGCGACCGGTATAGAACTTGTAAGCTGCAGCGAGGTTACGCGGCTCACGCTTGTGGAAAATATTCTGGGCGTCTATAAGCCGGCACTTGGAGAAGTCGAAATCGACCCCGGCCCTCAAGAATTCTTCGGCAAGCATGGGGACATCGAAACGGCCGCTGTTGAAGCCGGCAAAGTCGCATCCCACGAAGGAATCGGCAAGTTGCTTGGCCAACTGTTTGAACGTTGGCGCATCCTTCACCATGTCGTCGGTAATCCCTGTGAGCTGTTGTACGACAGCCGGTATGGGTTTTTCAGGGTTCACGAAAATGCTTTTCCGCTCTTCTTCGCCTTCCTTGTCGCCCGGAGATACCTTTACATATGAAATCTGGATAATCCGGTCGTTGACCAAGTCAAGACCGGTGGCCTCCAAATCGAAGACCACCAGAGGTTTAGTAAGATTCAGACGCATGGTTCTAATCAGCCAAAAGCAAAGGCATAATCAACATCAGCACATCCTGATCCTGAGGCTGTTCTGTCGGATAAATGACACCGGCACGGCTTGGGTCGCCAAGAAGCATTCTGATCTCGTCGGTTGTTATGCTGTTGAGTATCTCTGAGAAGAAGTCGCCGCGGAATCCGATCTGCAATGGCATACCATTGTATTCGCAAACAATCTTTTCCTTGGCGCTCGTGGCGAAATCGAGGTCTTCCGACGACAATTCAAGACAGCCGTTGTCAATATGGAATCTGATGAGCTGAGAGCTCATGCTTGCAAACGGCAACACACGGCGGATGGCGCCGAGAAGAGCCTTGCGGTCGATGACAAGCTCATTGGTGTTGTCTGTCGGGATGGCTGCATTGTAGTTGGGGAAGTTTCCCTCGATGAGCGTGCATGAAAGCATACCGCCCTGGAAGTGGAACTCGGCGCAGTTGGAATTGAACTTGACAACGACCTCGTCATCGCTCTTGTCGAGAACGGCACGAAGGAGCACAGCCGGCTTCTTGGGCAGGATAAACGAGTCGTGGTTCTCGCTCTGGATGCCCGTATAACGGCAACGCACGAGCTTGTGGCCGTCTGATGCAACGAAAGCGAGACAGTCGGGAAGAAGGTCGAAATAAATACCATTCATCACCGGACGAATGTCATTGTTGTCGGTAGCGAAGAGCGTACGGCTGATGTTTTCACACAAGACCTTGGCGCTGAGAGTCAATGTCTTGGCATCATCACCGATAGGTGCCTTCTGCGGATACTCCTCGGCATTTTGAGCCGTGAAGTTGTAGCGACCGTTCTGATATTCAATAGCCACCTCGTAAGTCTCAGGGTTGACCTCAAACGTAAGAGGCTGCTCCGGGAGTTCCTTCACCGCGTCGAGAACAGTGCGGTTGGGGATGGCGAATTCGCCTTCGGCGTCACATTCGTCAAGAGGAATTATAGTCCTCATAAGGTTTTCACTGTCGGAGGCCGTAACTTCCATATTACCATCATGGACCTGGAAGAGGAAGCTCTCAAGGATAGCAAGAGAGTTTTTGCTGTTGATGACCTTCGCAAGGGTTTGCAAACGGCTGTTGAGAACCGTACTGGAAAGTGTGAATCTCATCGTATCTTTAGTTTTGTTATATTCCACTATATTTGTCCCACAAAGATACATATTATTTATTGAAATGGTCAGAAAAGAGGAAAGCTTTTTCATTTTTTTCATTTTTTAATCACAAAACGCTTTGCTATGACCGATTTTTTCTCTAATTTCGCATAATATTCAGAAATCACAAACACAATTTATACAACTATGGCTTTACAAGGAATAGAAGTAGAAGGCGTTATCATAAAAGAGTATCCTGCCAAGGAGGGCGTTTCGCAGCGCTCCGGCAACGCATGGAAATCGCAAGAGTTTGTCATCCAGACAAAGGACCAATATCCCCGCGCATGCCAATTCCGCGTGTTCGGCGCAGACAGAATCCAGCAATTCAACATCCACCAGGGCGACACCGTCCACGTTTGGCTCGACATCAATGCCCGCGCATGGCAAGACCGCTATTTCAACGACATCAATTGCTATCAGTGCGACCATGTAGACCCTAATGCAGTGAGCGCAGGCATTCCGCCAATGGCAGGCAGCCAACTGGGCGGACCCGTCCCGGCTTCTCCAGTCAGCGCTCCGCAGCAGCCAACATCAGACCCGCTCAGCGGTGGCGACAGCGGCGAGGATTTGCCTTTCTAAGACCTAACTACAAAAAATCAACCGACCCTACCAAGACCTCAAGACCTTGGTAGGGTTGTGTTTATATATACAGACAACAATTATGTGGTTATTATTGGCCTTTATGTCAGCTACCCTATTGGGTTTTTACGACTCCTTCAAAAAGAAGTCGCTCCAGGGCAACGCTGTCATTCCCGTGCTGTTTATCAACACTCTGCTGTGCTCACTCATCTTCCTGCCCTTCATTGTATTGTCAGCCACGGGCACACTGCCGTCGAACAATCCCTTCCATGTCGGGAGCGGCGGTTCGGAGATGCACCGCTACATCATTCTCAAGAGCGTCATCGTGCTCTCCTCCTGGCTTGCCGGATACATCGGCATGAAGCACCTGCCGCTGACAATAGTGGGACCTATCAACGCCACACGCCCCGTGATGGTCCTCATAGGCGCCTTACTGGTTTATGGCGAAAGGCTCAACGCCTGGCAATGGGCTGGTGTGGCGGTGGCCGCCACATCATTCCTCATGCTCAGCAGGTCGGGCAAGAAAGAAGGCATCAACTTCGCACACGACAAATGGATAGGATGCATCGTGCTGGCAGCAGTGCTTGGAGCCGTCAGCGGACTATACGACAAATACCTGATGGCTTCGCCCGCCGACGGAGGCGTGGGGCTCGACCGAATGGCGGTACAGTCGTGGTACAACATCTACCAGTCGGCAATGATGCTCATAATGCTCGCCACAATATGGTTCCCACGGCGCAAGACCGACAAGTTTCGTTGGAATTGGGCAATAATCGGGATAAGCATATTCCTTTCAGCCGCCGACTTCCTTTACTTCTACGCTCTCAGCTTGCCAAGCGCCATGATTTCCATAATATCCATGATAAGACGAAGCAGCGTGCTCGTAAGTTTCCTCTTCGGAGCCGTTTTCTTCCACGAGCGCAATCTCAAAGGCAAGGCTTTCGACTTGTTATTGGTTCTTTTATCCATGGTTTTATTATTTATAGGAAGTAAATAGGCTTTTTTCTTTGATAATTGACACAAAAAGGTTAACTTTGCAAAATAACGGACGCCAAGGCGTTCATGAGAAACTTAGCTTCTTACACAATGGCACAGAACATTTTCAAAGGATTAGGCATTGCTTTAATAACACCGTTCACAAAAGAGGGAGAGGTTGACTACAAAGCCCTCGCAAAACTTGTGGACTATCAAATAAGCAACAACGCCGATTTTCTATGCATACTCGCTACCACAGCTGAAGCACCATGCCTTTCACGCGAGGAAAAAGACAGGATAACCGAAGTAATCAAAGATGTCAACAACGGGCGCGTACCGTTGCTCAAATATTGCGGCGGAAACAACACTGCCGCCGTCATCGAGGAGATGAAGTCGACAGACTGGAGCGGAATTGACGGTATATTGAGCATTTGCCCATTCTACAACAAACCGTCACAGGAAGGCTTGTACCAACACTTCAAGGCTATAGCACAGAATGCGCCGTTGCCAATAGTGATGTACAACGTTCCCGGACGCACGGGTGTTAACATGAAACCCAGCACCACCGTGCGCCTTGCCAAAGAGTTCCCTAACATCGTTGGCATCAAGGAGGCCTCCGGCAGCCTGGAGCAGGTCGACGAGATACTGAAGAACAAGCCACGCCACTTCGATGTAATCAGCGGCGACGACTCCCTGACGTTCTCCATGATTGCAAGCGGAGCGATTGGTGTCATTTCCGTCATCGGCAACGCTCTGCCAAAGGAGTTCTCCAGAATGATACGTCTGGAGTTCAATGGCGAATATGAGCCTGCACGCAAGATACACCACATGTTTACCGAACTCTACAAGCTGCTCTTCATTGACGGCAACCCTGCCGGCGTGAAAGCGTTGCTCAACGACATGGGATTCATCGAGAACGTGCTTCGCCTGCCACTCGTTCCGACAAATATCGAAACAAAACAAAAGATGGCAGATATTCTCAAAGAACTAAGATTCTGACCTCACAGGGGCTTGGAAAGTTCCTGCAACAATGATCCTTACAGGCAAACAACCAATTAAATACTGGATTTTATGAAAAAGGTTCTCACTTTAATCATCGCTGTACTTGCCTCCATCTCGGCAAGCGCACAGTTTGAACAGGGAAAGACATATATCGGTGCCTCACTATCCGGCTTTGACTTCAGCTACAACGGCATCAACGAAGCCAAATTTGGAGTAAACGCACAGGCTGGCATCTTCGCCGCCGACAACTTGCTGGCTTACGCACAGGCCGGCTTCGACCATCCGGGCAAGAATCAGAGCAACGCCCTCAACGCTGGCGTGGGCGGCCGCTATTACATCACGCAAAACGGCATCTTCCTCGGGGCAAACGTCAAGTATGTCCACTCTAAAAACTACAACGACTTCATGCCGGGCGTCGAGGTGGGTTACGCATTCTTCCTCAGCCACACCATAACCGTTGAGCCAAGCCTTTACTATCAGCAAAGTATAAAGAAGCACTCCGACTATTCCACCATCGGTCTGCGACTGGGCTTCGGCCTCTACCTTGGCAAATGATGGAACAATATCCGTCCGTGCTGCTTGCCCACGCCACCGATGAGCTTGGGAAATTACCCGGTGTAGGGCCAAAGACCGCATTGCGCCTTGCCCTGCACCTACTGAAACAGCCCGTGGCCTCCGTTGATTCTTTCGCCGACGCCATCAGCAAGTTGAGACATGATATCAAGTATTGCCACGTTTGCCATAACATAAGCGATACTGACGTGTGTCCCATCTGCTCCGATGACCGGCGCGACCGTTCCACTATATGTGTAGTGGAAAACGTGCAAGACATCATGGCGATAGAAAACACGCAGGCTTACCATGGGCTGTACCACGTTTTGGGCGGTATAATATCCCCGATGGACGGCATTGGTCCCGGCGACATAGAGATTGCCTCTCTCGTAAGCAGAGTGGCGGCAGGAGACATCAAGGAGGTGATTCTCGCACTAAGCTCCACTATGGAGGGAGACACTACCAATTTCTATATCACGAGACAACTCAAACCTTTCAATGTCAGGCTAACGGTCATTGCAAGGGGCATCAGCGTGGGCAATGAACTGGAATATACTGATGAAGTGACCCTCGGCCGCTCTATCGTCAACCGCACACCAATAGACTGATTATCCAACAACCAATAAACCATATATCTTCTTGATGGACAATTCCCGAAAACTACTCCTTGTAGAGTTTTGGATTCCCCTTCTCATCAGCTTCTGCATCATCATCTTATTCGAGAACGACGTGTTGTCATCTGGCAGCTGGATTGACAACAAGGTGCTGGAATACTACATAGCCATAGCCATGGAGCTTCTTACCATTGTCATGATTCCACTGTCACTGAGACTGTTCAAGTTCGGTTTCGTCAAGCAACAGCTGTTGTCTGATCCAGCCAGTGCACTCAGCACTTGGGGCACTGTGCGTCTTTGCATGCTCACTGTGCCAATGATGATAAACTGCTGGCTGTATTACATGTTCCTGAACGTTGCCTTTGGCTACATGGGCATTATAGGAGTCTTGTGCCTGTGCTTTGTTTATCCGTCAAAAGACAGGTGCCAGTTGGAAACCTCAGACAACACTAACCAGAAAGCCGCAGAAGACAAAGCAAACGATACATCCTACAATTCCGGGAAATAGATGTTGTTATCCGTCATCATAGTAAGCTACAACGTCAAGGATTATCTATGGCAATGTCTCACATCGCTACAGAAATCCTTGAGGGACATCGACGCTGAGGTGATAGTGTTTGACAATCATTCGCAGGACGGAACGGTGAAGACCCTGCAGCCTTTGTTCAACGACATAAGGTTTATCAGCAGCAACCATAATTTAGGCTTCGCCAAAGCCAACAACCACGCCATAAGGCAAAGCAAAGGCAAATACGTGCTGTTGCTCAACCCCGACACTATTGTTGCCGAAGACTCTATCCGCTGCGCCATAGCATTCATGGAAAAACATCCGCAAGCCGGTGGCGCCGGCGTGAGAATGACAAACCCTGACGGCACTGATGCCAAGGAGTCACGGCGCGGCATCCCCACTCCACTGACTGCACTTTTCAAGTTCACCGGACTTTGTTCCCGCTTCCCCAAAGGCAAGCATACCGGCCGCTATTATATGGGCTGGCTTTCATGGAACCAAGAAGCAAAGATAGAAATCATCAGCGGAGCCTTCTTTCTTGCCAGACGTACTGCCTTGGACCAGATTGGCTTGCTCGACGAGAGCTTCTTCATGTACGGTGAAGACGTGGACCTGAGCTACCGGATGTTGAAAGGCGGCTGGGAGAACTGGTACTTGCCTTTGCGTATTCTTCACTACAAGGGTGAATCAACCCAGAAGTCGAGTTTTCGTTATGTCCACGTGTTCTACAAAGCCATGCTCATCTTCTGCGAGAAGCATTATAAAGGCATGGGCAGACTGTTGCTGCCCTTTCTGAACATTGCAGTCAACACGAAGGCCATGATGGCATTTTGTGCCGTCGCATTCAAGAAGACACGGAAGAGCTTAGGCTTCATCTGCGAGGACGTCCAAGACTCTTTCTTTATCATCCACGTAAGCCCCGGCAACATGAAAAGATGCCAGAGACTCATTTCCGACAAAGGCCTGTGGGCCGAGTTTCATGATGCCAACACGAAATCCTTAAACACCACCTTGCCACATCAAAAAAGCCAGAAGACTTACATCGCCTTCGACGCATCAGCATTCTCCTACATCGAAATGTTGTCGGCCATGCACGACAACTATGAGGGGAATGCCCTCATTGCAGTATACCACCCTAACGAGGACATGATTATTACCGGACACGAAATAATAAAACGTGATGCGTGAACGTGACTTATAAAGCGTAACGCATGAATGCGACGCAAGGGATATGAAATGAAGAAAATGATAAAAGAGAAACTGCCTTCGGTCGAACTAAGGGCTATGGAGCCTGAGGACCTTGACATGATGTATGCCATAGAGAACGACCACGACACATGGAGCGTTACCAATACCACCACGCCATATTCCCGCTTTTTATTACATGAGTTCATTGCCAACGCCACTGGCGACATTTACACCGACAAGCAGGTGCGACTCGTCATCACCGACAAATGGAAAGTGTTTATCGGCATGATAGACCTGTTCAACTTCAACCCACAGCACAACCGGGCGGAGGTGGGAATCATCATAAGGAAAGCTTACCGTGACCAAGGCTACGGCAAGGCCGCATTGCAGCAACTCATCAACTACGCCCGAGAAATTGTACACATCCACCAGCTTTATGTATATATGAACGTGAACAACACTGGTTGCATAAAACTCTTCGAGGAGACCGGCTTTGAGCGCGATGCAGAGCTGAAAGACTGGCTTTTTGATGGCGAAAATTACCAAAATGTCTATCTGATGCATTTTTTTATAAAAAAATCGCCCAAAAGTTTTGTGGAATAAAAAAAAGTCACTACCTTTGCACTCGCAAAAAAGAAATAAAGCAAACCACAAGGTGCGTTAGTTCAGTAGGTTAGAATGCCTGCCTGTCACGCAGGAGGTCACGAGTTCGAATCTCGTACGCACCGCAAAAAGCCATTCATCATTTGATGAATGGCTTTTTGTATTTAGGAGCTTTGCTTTGACCAGAGCAACTCCACTGTACCAATATAATAATAGCTTCTATGTAACAAAAGAAACTTGGCCTACAACGCCAACTTTGTTATATAGAAGCTATTATTTTTATATCGTTCAAATCCTGTCAAGCACGCGCACGATAAGTCCGTCGATGTCACCCATATAGTCGGTTTCCATCTTCTTTGCGCGACGATTGGCTATAACCATGCAACAGGTCATGGCATGGTGTCCCATAAGCGTGGCAAGGCCTGCCAACGCCGAAGACTCCATTTCGAAATTGTTTACATGCAACCCCTCGTATTCAAAGCTCTCTATCTTCTCGTTAAGTCCAGGAGCCATCAATGGCAGGCGGAGCTCACGTCCCTGAGGGCCAAAGAAGCCACCACAAGCCACAGTGATGCCACGCACCATGTCGTCGCCGGCAATGCGGTCAAGAAGCTCGCTGTCTGACGTAGCCACATAAGGATTGCCCATCTTGTCGATCCATCCCACATGGCGCTTGAAAGCGTCTTCCAGCTTCAGGTCGCACGCCTCGTCTCTTCCGGCATAGAAATTGAGCAAGCCGTCGAAGCCTATGCTCTTGACGCTCGCAACGTAAGTGCCACAAGGCGTATTTGGCTGAAGGCCGCCGCACGTACCTATCCTGACGAGGGTAAGGGCCCGATGAGTCGGCTTCTCCGTACGCGAGGCGAAGTCGATGTTTGCCAGGGCATCAACCTCATTGAGCACGATGTCGATGTTGTCGCAGCCAATGCCTGTGCTAAGGACTGTTATCCGTTTGCCTTTATAGCAACCCGTTACCGTGTGGAACTCACGATTGGAAATCTCACACTCCTTGCTTTCAAAATGGGAGGCAACAAGCCCTACCCTGCCTTGGTCACCCACGAGAATGACCTTGTCGGCAAGTTGTTCAGGCTTGACATGGAGATGAAATATGGAGCCGTCATTGTTTATGACGAGCTCTGATTCTGGAAAAAATTTGCTCATATAGGTTTGTTTTTAAGTTTTGGCCAGTCTGCTTAACCTTGTTTTTCTATCCTGCGTATTTGCTTCTCAGTATCTGAAATGTCTTGTTGGGTATTCTCCAACTGTTTTTCAGCTTTCAGGATGTTTTGCGACAACGACTTGTTTCCATTATGATAATTCGCGCGCATTGTCTCGAGCTTTGTCATTCCCGATGCATACATGGACTGGAGTTCAACAAGCTGCTTGTAGAGTTGCCGGCTCTTGTCGTTCTTGAATTGTGCCGGGCTTGTTATCACCGTGTTGTCGTCCACCACGAAAGCCATGGCGTTGTCGTTGCCGCTGCCTTCCTTTGTGTTTCTCTTCTTCAGGTTCTCCAACCGCTTCATTGCGGCATTGCGGTTGCCGAAGCTCCACGTCGCCTTTATGCTCTGCAAGCTTGCGAAACACGTAAGCTCCTCGTCGTCGAGATCATCATCGTTGAAGTTCTGCCGCTTTTCCGTTGGCACGAACGTGTAGATGCACACCTTGCCGGCGGGTTGGCGGCGGTCAGTGACCAACCATCCAAGAGAGTCGAGGTCGTCAATGGCAAGAAGATAGTCGTTGGCCGTAGAGTTGAACGGCAAGCCCACGTTTTGCGGCTTATACCACGCCGAGTTGTCCGAGTCGAAAGAGCTCATGAAGATGTCGCGTCCTCCCATACTCTCGCTTCCCTCGGCCGAGAAATAGAGCGTCACGCCATCCGATGCGAGGAACGGGAAGTTCTGATTCGTGTACATCTGACTGTTGAAATCAGACACGCGTGAGCCTTTGTCCCATTCGTCGCCCAACTTTGTTTGGGTATAAAGCACCGAATTGGTAGAGTCGCCATCGGCATAGATCCGACGCAAACCCAACTCATTCTCATAGCATCCCATCTGGTTGGCCAAGTCGGCCTTAGGGTTTTTCGTCATAAGCTTTCCCGCTTCCTTGCTCAACGGCAGTTGTCTGAGGAAATCATTTTTGTCCACCACGACACTGTCGATGAACATGACCTTTGCCGTAGCAGGCATCAAGCTCTTGAAGAGTTTCATTCCCTGCGATGATGCCTGCTGTGAAGGGTCTTTTGAGTTCTGCGCAGCAGGTGCTTTTTTCACTGCAGGCTGCTTCTTGCGCTGGGCGCCTGCCCCGACAATCACGAAAGATAATAATAGTAAGAGAACTGTCTTTTTCATTATTCATATGTTTTTAGGAGCGGCACCACCATCGTGCCGCTCCCATAGCTTAAGCAAGCAACTGGCTCGCCATGTTTGCCGCAGCGCGCCTTCCGTCGCCCATGGCAAGAATCACGGTGGCACCGCCACGCACTATGTCGCCTCCGGCATATATGTTTTGCCTTGACGAACACATGTCCTCGCCCACAACGATGGTATCCTTGCGACCGAGTTCGAGGCCGGGAACCGACTTCGGGACAAGCGGATTCGGCGACACGCCTATTGCCACGATTACCTGGTCGCAGTCAAGCGTCCTTGTCTCGCCCGTAGACACGGGGCGACGACGGCCCGAAGCGTCGGGCTCGCCAAGTTCCATCACATCGAGCACGACAGCGCGTACGCGTCCCTGCTCATCGGCAAGATATTCCTTCGGGTTATGGAGTGTGAGGAAATTGATGCCCTCTTCCTTGGCATGCTTCACTTCCTCCAGACGGGCTGGCATCTCCACTTCCGACCTGCGGTACACAAGCGTGACATCTGCTCCGAGGCGCTTTGCCGTACGGCAAGAGTCCATGGCAGTGTTGCCGCCACCGACTACAACCACCTTCTTGCCTATGTTTATCGGCGTGTCGGTATCATGGTTGGCAGCATCCATGAGGTTGACACGGGTCAGATACTCGTTGGACGACATCACGTTGATGAGGTTCTCGCCCTGAATGCCCATGAAGTTGGGGAGTCCGGCACCCGAACCTACAAAGATTCCCTTGAATCCCTTTGCCTGCAACTCGTCTATGGTTATGGTCTTACCAATGATTGTGTCTGTCTGGAAATGCACACCCTCGCGGCGCAGCGTCTCTATCTCGGCATCAACAATGCGGTTGGGCAACCTGAACTCCGGTATGCCGTATTTCAGCACTCCGCCAATCTCGTGCAATGCCTCAAACACGTGCACCTCGAAGCCCTTCTTCACCATGTCGCCGGCGAAGCTCAAGCCCGAAGGTCCGCTTCCTACCACAGCCACCTTTATTCCGTTGCTTGGTGCCACCTCCGGCAACTTGCCGTCACCGTGCTCGCGCTCGTAGTCGGCGGCAAAGCGCTCCAAGTAGCCTATGGCTACGGCTGGCTCATTCATCTTCAGGTGCAGACACTTGCTCTCACACTGCTTCTCCTGCGGGCACACACGGCCACACACGGCAGGCAAGGCTGAGGTCTGCCTGAGCACGGCAGCCGCCCCAAGGATGTTGCCACGCTCAATGTTCTTGATGAAATCGGGAATATTAATATGTACAGGGCATCCCTCCACACACGACGGCTTGGCACAATCGAGACAACGGTGTGCCTCCTGTATTGCCATTTCCTTAGTCAAGCCCTTGTTCACTTCCTCAAGTCGTGTCGTAGCCCTGTATTCAGGATCCAGTTCCGGCATCTTCACTCGCTCAATGGCCATGCGCTCCTTGGGCTTCATAGCCTTGCGCAGTTCAGCGCGCCAAGGTGCCGATCTGTCGGTGAGGTCATCCCCGCCGTTCTCCGAAGCGGCCGTTTGGCAAGGCGAAGTCTCGCCTTCGGACACGGAAGCCTCCGGCTGTGCGCCAGTATCCGGCTCGCCTGCGTCGTGCCAGCGCTGAAGGTCCTCCTGCTCCACCTTCTTGAACGTGCTCATTCGGCTCAGCATCTCGTTCCAGTCCACCTCGTCGCCGTTGAACTCGGGTCCGTCGATGCAGACGAAGCGCGTCTTGCCGCCAATGGTGAGACGGCATGCGCCGCACATGCCCGTGCCGTCCACCATGATGGTGTTGAGCGACACGTCGTTCGGGATGTTGTATTTCTTTGCCATCAGCGATGTGAACTTCATCATCATTGGTGGGCCAATGGCGAGCACTTTGTCCACCTTCTCGCGCTTTATCACTTCCTCGACGCCAACCGTCACCACGCCTTTCTGTCCGTAGGAGCCGTCGTCGGTCATTATTATCACCTCGTCGCTGTTGGCCCTCACCTCGTCTTCGAGGATTATGAGTTCCTTGGTTCTTCCGGCGAGCACCGACACCACCCTGTTGCCGGCATTGTGCAGAGCGGTAAGGATTGGCAGGATGGCGGCTATGCCGATGCCACCGCCGGCGCACACCACGGTGCCGTATTTCTCTATCTTCGACGGTGTTCCGAGCGGACCCACCACGTCTTGCACGTATGCTCCCTCAGGCAGCTCGCAAAGTTTTGTGGACGAGAGTCCCACCTCTTGTACAACGAGGGAGAGAGTTCCCTTCACCGGGTCACTCTTGGCTATGGTGTAAGGCACTCTTTCCGAGTGGCTGTCAACGCGAATGATTATGAAGTTGCCCGGCTTACAGCTCTTTGCTATAAGCGGTGCCTCCAACTCTAAATAATAGACCTTTTCTGAGAACTGGGCCTTCTTAAGGATTTTATTCATTGCCTTTAGTTTTTGTTAGATTCTTTTCTGCAAGGATATAGTTGTTAAGGTCGCGGATGGAGATTACCCCATTGTCCATGATTCCGAACGTGGGTTCTTTGCCGCCCTTGGGGAAGGTTATTGAGCCTGTATTGCAAATCACGGTATGCCCGCCATTGCCGGCGTTTTCCATCTCGGTCAACTCCCACAGGTGTGTGTGGCCATAGACCACGGCGTCGAAATGGCCGGGCGGAAGTGTCTGCTTGTTGTACACGTGACCATGGGTGAGAAGAATCTTACGTCCCTCGTCTACCACCACGGCATAAGTGCCAAGTATGGGAAACTGGAGCAGCATCTGATCTACCTCAGAGTCGCAATTGCCCCTCACTGCCACAATCTCGTCTTTCATCTTGTTCAGCTCTTCTGCCACGCCACGTGCGTCGAGTCCCTCGGGAAGCGAGTTTCTCGGCCCGTAGTTCATAATGTCGCCCACGAGCAACAGCATGTCGCATTGCTCCTTGCGGTAGATGTCGAGCACCGTCCGCAGACGAGGCAGCGAGCCATGTATGTCGGAAAGCAGGAAATATTTCATATCATCATGTTTTTGTTCATCGGTTCTTGCCCGGGTTCAGTTCTTGAAATAGTCTTTCAGGCTTGCGTCGCGCGTCTGCTTCGTTATCTTTCTCACGGCATGGTCGCGTATCTGTCTTACCCTCTCGCGCTTGAGCCCCATTTCGGCGGCAATCTCCGCCATTGTTCTCGACTCCACGCCCAAGCCGAAGAAGCGTTGCACCACATGGCGCTCCCTTTCCGGCAGGTCGGCGAGAATGGTGCCCAGCCCTTTCGTGAGCAGCTCTTTCCGCAGCTGCTGGTCGGGATCAAGTGCGTCGGCGTCGGGTATCGACCTCGCGAGACTTCTCTCCGCACTGCCTCCTACGGGGGCGTCGATCGACAAGGCGCGCGAACGCCTTTTCTCCAGTGTGGCGTCTTCCACGTCGCGCGGCACTCGGTATATGCCGGCCTGCTGCTCTATGGCCTTGCCTATGGCGGCACGCACGAAGGGTGCGGCATAGGTGACAAAGCTCTTGCCAAGGGATGCGTCGAATGAGCGCGCCGCCTGCAGCATGCCGATGTTTCCCTCGCTCACGAGGTCATCCATTTCGAGCCCACGGTGCTTGTACTGTGAGGCCAAACTTATCACGAACCCCTGGTTGGCGCCAATGAGTTTATCTATAGTTTTGCGGTCGTTTTCCATGGTTAAGTCTTTTTTCGGTTTGTTATAATCCTGACTCAAGCAACATCTCTGCTACCTCCTCGGGGGTGTTGAACAGCATGCCGTCAATCAGCTCCTGGTCGGAGAATTCATTTGAGAGGTCTTTGGCTTCTTTTTCTGTGAGCCGTGGCGTGCCCTCGCCGTCTTTGGCATTGAGCAGGATGTCAAGTATCTTGCTGCGGTATTCGTCTACTTCCATTGTTTCTCGATATTTTTCTGTAAAGTTACAAAAAAAATATAGAGATGTACCGAATCATTAGTTTTTTTTCAAACTACGCTACGAAAAGTCACATTTATGACCCAAAAAGGCCAATTAGCCTCAAGCCAATTGGCAAATACATAAAAACGCATTTTCACCGGAACCAATTTACGATTCCAGTGAAAACGCTATACTAGTCTACATTTTCCGGCTGTTAGCCTTCTTGATGTCCATCAGCGAAATATGCTCGTTGCGGTATCGGGCATTGGGATTCATCTCCGTTCCGTCAGGCCATGTGCCATCCATGATTTTGGCAAATTGTATGGCTTTCTGCAGGCAGTTCTGTATACAGGCAAAGCAGAACTCGCAGTCACCCTCCATTTTGATGCCACCGTTGCCGCTCGAATAGTTGCCGCATGGACATACTTCCGTACATACCCCGCAACCGATGCAAGCATCCGTCACCGTGAAGTATTTCTCGCTCTTCATCACGAAGCCTACCTCCGGGTCGAGTTTGGTAAAAGCCATGAAGCCATGAAGCCACGCTCCCTGGCCAACGATTTTTCTTTAAGACGCTGGGCGTAGGGGGTGCCATTCCATCTGCAACACTGCAGGCTTGATCTCTGTGCCGTCGACGCACCAACGGTAAATGTCCTCGGCTCCGCGCACCTCAAAATTGGAGAGTCCGAGAGCACGGACCTTACTTTGCTTTGCGGCTTTCTCCAGATTTGTCCATCCGGCTTTTATGTCTTCCACGGGCTGGTGCAGATACACCAGGTCTATGTAATCCAGCTGCAGACGCTTCAGCATCTTGTCTATGGCCGAGGAATCACCATATTCCGTAGGCCAGAGTTTCGAGGTCACCCATATCTCTTCACGTTTGACGCCACTCTCCTTGATGAATTCTTTCACGGCTTCGCCCACACCCTGCTCATCCATATAGGCATGTGCCGTGTCGATGTGGCGATAGCCCATGCGCAGGGCTGTGAGCACAGCATCTTTACATGTAGCATTGTCAGGTACGTTGAATGTGCCTATTCCGAACTGCGGCATCCACACTCCGTTGTTGAGTTGCACATAGGGCATGCCGTCAACTTGTTTCTCCGTTGCACTTGCTTTCTTAGCCTTAATTTTCTTGCTGGTCTGTGCCTGCATGCCCACAACTATGGTCAGGAGCAATGCCAATAAAAATGTTTTTCTCATTGTTCTACAGTTTATTTGAGTTCCACTGCAAAGTTACTACTGACCGTCAAAACAGCCTTTACCATAATTGCGGATTTCATTTACATTTTTGCATAATCCTTAACCCGGGAATTTGCGGGAAAATGCAGATAAGACAAGCCTTCTCTGTGTCGGGAAAATGTAAAGATTTATAGCAAGATTTTAACACTTGGGGGGCGCACCATCTAGAACGACAAAAGAGGCTCTGAAGTGTTAAAAAGGGCACCTTCAACCCGATTTTTGCCAAAAAAAGCATGAAATCGGGTCGCGATAGTAGCCTTATCGCGTTGCGATTCTAACGTAAAGCCGCCGCGATTCTAACGTAAAGGCGGCGCGAT
>CAZXGQ010000025.1:10940-30574 GCA_964640415.1 uncultured Prevotella sp. | reverse complement strand
GGTTCCCTTCGGTCACCAGCTCTAATCCACACTAACCATAAGTTTTGTAAAAACAACTATAAAAGTTGGGCGTTTAAAATAAATGAGTTAACTTTGCAGAAACCACATAACAAACAAGAATGACATTATCTACACTTATGCTCATCGGCGGCCTTGGCACGCCAGAGCTCATTATTATACTTATCGTCGTGTTGTTGCTCTTTGGCGGCAAGAAGATTCCTGAGTTGATGAAGGCCATGGGACAGGGCGTCAAGAGTTTCAAGGATGGAGTCAACGGCATCAACGACGCCGTTGACAAGACAATAAATGCCGATGACAAGACCGACAAACCAGCCACAGACACCGACAAGCATTGACGGCGAGACCTCATTCTGGGACCATCTTGAAGTGCTGCGATGGATGCTCGTGCGCATCGTCGTTGTAGGGGTTGTGGTTCTCATCGTCGGCTTCGCCTTCATACCGTGGCTTTTCGACCATGTAGTGATGGCGCCGGCCTCCAGCGACTTTTTCCTTTACCACTGGCTCGCGACACTGTCGGACCATTTCGCCGCAGTGCCAAGCGACCTCGTGAAGCCTTTCCAGGTGTCGGTAATAAACCTCAAGCTGGCCTCCCAATTCTTCCTTCAGTGCGAACTGTCGTTTTGGCTCGCGCTGTTGGTCTGTTTCCCCTACATGGTCTTTGAGGTGTGGCGCTTTGTGTGCCCCGCGCTCTACACCAACGAGAAGCAGGGCGTGAGATTCACCTTCGTCCTCGGCACGGTGCTTTTCTATGCCGGCTGCACGGTGGGCTATGGTCTTGTCTTTCCCCTGACGTTGCGTTTTCTCTATACCTACCAGCTCTCTTCGGCAATATCCAACCAGTTGTCGCTCGAAAGCTATATGGACAACTTTCTGATGCTCACTTTCATGATGGGCATTATCTTCGAGTTGCCGGTGCTCTCGTGGCTTCTGTCGAAACTGGGACTGCTGCACCGCTCGTTTTTCAACCGCTTCCGCCGCCACGCCATCGTGGTGCTGCTTGTGGTGGCTGCGTTCATCACTCCTTCGTCGGACCCCTTCACGCTGTTCGCAGTCTTCCTGCCAATCTACATCCTATGGGAGCTTTCCGCCCTGCTGGTGAAGAAGTGATGGGAAACTGGCATTTTTCAAACAAGAAAGACCTTCATCCAACTAATTGAAATCGGATATGAAAAAGATAACACTGTTATCACTCGTGGCCATAGCCCTACTGTCGTCTTGCCAGAAAAGCGAAGACGAAAAGGCCGCGCCACTCATGAACAAGATAGACTCGCTCTACAATGCCGGCAACTACCAGGCCACGCTCAATGCCATAACGCAGTTGCGCGCCGACCATCCCAAGGCGATAGAGAGCCGGAAAAAGGCGCTCAAGACATGGCAGGACGCCTCGCTCAAGATGGCACAGGCCGACATAGCCCGCACCGACTCTGCCCTGCAAGCCACCACAGCGCAATTAGCCGCGGAAAAAGACCTCTACAAGAAGAATATGCTCGGCGTGAAACGCGACTCCCTGCAGGTGCGCTACGATGCCCTCTGCGGCACCGTCAGGGTGATACACAAAAGGCAGACTGGAGAGTGATATAATGCGGAGCGGAAAGAAAAACAGGGTTTTCTGCCGCACACAATTAAAAATTTAGTAACTTTGCAGTCTAAAGGAAGATACCGATATGGCTGAACACGATACAAACCAAGAGTTTAAGGACACCCTTAACGAGTGCCGTGACCTTTTCGCCAAGAAGCTCCACGACTACGGAGCCTCATGGCGTTTGCTCCGTCCCACATCACTCACCGACCAACTTTTCATCAAAGCCCGCCGCATACGCGACCTTGAGACCACAGGCAAGGCAATGGTCGACGAGGGCATACGCCCGGAGTTCATTGGCTTGGTCAACTATGGAATCATAGGATTGATACAGCTCACGCATCCTTCGGTGCTTACCCCCGACATGGATGCCGCTGACGCACTGGCCCTCTACGACGGCATCGCCAACGAGGCGTTTGAGCTGATGACAAAGAAAAACCACGACTACGGAGAGGCGTGGCGCGAGATGCGCGTAAGCAGCTACACCGACTTCATCCTCACGAAGATAGCCCGCATAAAGCAGCTCGAGGACATTGCCGGAAAGGCATTGGCATCGGAAGGTGTCGACTCCAACCTGCTCGACATCATCAATTATTCAGTTTTTGGAGCTATACGCTTGAAATAATGGCAACGGTCAGCACACAACAGAATCAGAACAAGGTCAAAGCAGTGGCGTTGACCGTACTGGTTAATGTCTGTCGTTTCCTTCTCGGTGCCACATTCGTGTTCTCCGGCTTCGTCAAGGCCATCGACCCCATCGGCACCCAATATAAGATTCAGGATTATCTCTCCGCCATAGGCATGGGCGGGATGGTGCCCGACATCGTCACGCTTCTTGCGTCGGTGGCCCTTTCCACACTGGAATTCAGCCTCGGCGTGTTTGTGCTGTTTGCCATCCGCCGCCATCTCGTGTCGAAGATAATCGTGGCATTCGTGGCCGTGATGACCCTCGTAACGGTGTGGATAGTATTGTTCAACCCCGTGGAAGACTGCGGCTGCTTCGGCGACGCCATACACCTTACCAATGCGGAGACACTGCTAAAGAACATACTTCTGCTTGCCGCCTCGGCTGTCCTGGCTTGGCAACCGCAACAGATGTACCGGTTCCTGACGCGCTCCACGCAGTGGATAGCCATCAACTACACCATCCTCTTCGTGGTGATGCTCAGTGCCCATTGCCTGTACCACCTCCCATTGATCGACTTCCGCCCGTACCACATAGGCATGAACATAAAGAAAGGCATGGAGATACCGGCAGGAGCACCGCAGCCAGAGTTTGACACGACATTCATACTCGAGAAAAACGGCGTGAAGAAAGAGTTCACGCTCGACAACTATCCCGACTCGTCGTGGCAGTTTGTCGATTCAAAGACCGTGCTGACAAAAGAAGGCTACGTGCCACCGATACACGACTTCTCGATAGAAAAACACAACGGCGACGACATCACCGACAGCGTGCTCACGGCAAAAGGATATGTATTCCTTCTCGTATCACCACATCTTGAGCAGGCCGACGACTCCAACTTTGGCGACATAGACCTCCTCTACGAGTATTGTCAGGAGCAGAAGATACCTTTCTATTGTCTTACCGCCTCCGACAAGAAGGAAATAAACCACTGGGCCGACATCACCGGAGCTGAATACCCGTTCTGTTTCACCGACGAGACCACGCTCAAGACCGTCATACGCAGCAACCCGGGACTGCTGCTTCTGAAGAACGGAACCATAATACGCAAGTGGAGCCACAACGACTTGCCTTCAAGCAAGAGTCTGACAGCACCACTGTCGAAGCTCGAAATCGGCGGCATGCCGTCGACAGGTCTGGGCAAGACCATCATAAAGGTGGTGCTCTGGTTCTTCATTCCGCTTATTCTCCTTGTCCTGGCCGACCGCACATGGGCATGGACAAAATACTTAAAGTACTTAAGGAGAAAGCGCAAAAACTGATTGTTCATTTTATTTTTTAATATTAATATTAATCATCATGAGAAAGAAAATTGTAGCAGGCAACTGGAAAATGAACGAGAACCTGCAAGAGGGCGTAGCCCTGGCAAAGGAAATCAACGAGGCTCTGCAGGCTGACAAGCCAAACTGCGGCGTTGTCATCTGCACACCATTCATCCACCTGGCAAGCGTGGCTCAGGTCATCGACCAGGACGTTGTGGCTCTCGGTGCCGAGAACTGCGCCGACAAGGAGAAGGGTGCCTACACTGGTGAGGTTAGCGCCGCTATGGTCAAGTCAACAGGTGCACAGTATGTCATCCTCGGCCACTCTGAGCGTCGTCAGTACTACAACGAGACAGCTGAGATCCTGAAGGAGAAGGTTCAGCTCGCTCTTGCCAACGGTCTGAAGGTTATCTTCTGCTGCGGCGAGACACTTGAGGAGCGCGAGGGCAACAAGCAGAACGAGGTCGTGAAGGCTGAGCTCGACGGCAGCGTGTTCAACCTCACAGCTGAGGAGTGGAAGAACATCGTGCTGGCTTATGAGCCGATCTGGGCCATCGGTACCGGCAAGACCGCTACTTCTGACCAGGCTGAGGAGATGCTCGCTTACATCCGCTCTATCGTTGCCGAGAAGTATGGCAATGAGGTTGCTGAGGACACTACTATCCTCTACGGTGGCAGCTGCAAGGCTTCAAATGCTCCTGAGCTCTTCGCCAAGCCAAACATCGACGGTGGCTTGATCGGCGGCGCTTCTCTGAAGGCTGCTGACTTCAAGGGTATCATCGACGCTTGGAAGAAGTAAACTGACACATTAACGTCAAGTTAATACAACCGGTGATGCCGTGGGGGACAATAGCCCCACTGGCATCATCGGCATTATAGTAAAAAAGAGGAGGAGCACTGCGGACATCACTTTCCGCCTTATCACAACAAAAACGCATTTTATTAATGAAGAGGTTCGTTTTTCTTTTTTTGTCAATCGTCAGTGCCATGGTAACGGTGGAAGCGCAGACTTACACCCAGCACCTGCAGCGGAGCCAGGCTGGCAAGGGCAAGGTAACGGTCGCGCAAAGCAGTGACATAGACGCACTTGTCAACGGCAACATTACACTGGGCGTGACAACGGCGGAAGCACAGAAGCAGACTGTAAAGAAAAACACCGGCACAACGGCTAACACCGTTTCGGCTGCCGTCAAGAACGACAGCATGAAGAAAGACCACGCGCGTGAGCAGGAAGAGAAGCTCAAAGTCAAGAACGACAAGCAGGACGCCGTGGAAGAGGCCCTGGCATTGCAGAGGCGAATAGCCGAAAAAAATGCCGAGGAAAAACGAAAAGAGGCTGAAGAAAAACGGCAGATTGCCGAGACAAAAAGACAAACAACAGAGAAAACTGCGGAAGAGAATGCAGAGAGCGAACTGCACATACCTACCGTAGACATGCGCAAGAAGGTCATGCGCGGAGCCCGAAAGGTGACTGGATACAGGGTGCAGGCTTTCGCCGGCGGAAACACGCGCGCCGACAAGACCAAGGCGCAACAGGCGGGAAACAACATAAAGATGAAATTTCCCGACCAACCCATCTACGTGCATTTCTATTCGCCACGTTGGATTTGCAGAGTGGGAAACTATCGCTCGCTAAACGAGGCTAATCATATGCTCAAAGCCATTAAGGCCATGGGCTACAAAGCAGCGGTAATAGTGAAAGGACAAATAACCGTGTTCGATTAATCAGGAGCCTTTCATCGTAAAGCTTGCCTTTCATTTCACACGACTTCATATTACACATTATTATATACACATCGTATCTATACATTATAATATATAGTTAAAATGAACCCAGAAACAGAATTCCGTGACGGGCTCGACGAGCTTGCCACCCACTATAAATCCATACTCTCTCTTTTAGGCGAAGATCCCGAGCGTGAGGGACTGCAGAAGACTCCCATGCGCGTAGCAAAAGCCATGCAGATTCTCACACGCGGCTATACACAAGACCCGCACAAGGTGCTCACCGACGCACTCTTCGAAGAGAAATACAACCAGATGGTCATCGTCAAGGATATTGACTTTTTCTCAATGTGCGAACACCATATGCTGCCTTTCTACGGCAAGGCTCATGTGGCTTACATACCAAATGGACATATCACGGGGCTCAGCAAGATAGCAAGGGTCATCGACATATTCTCGCATCGCCTGCAAGTGCAGGAGCGCCTCACCGAGCAGATAATGAACTGCATCAACGACACCCTCAAGCCGCAGGGCGTGATGGTAGTGGTCGAGGCGCGCCACATGTGCATGCAAATGCGCGGTGTGGAGAAACAAAACAGCGTTACCACGACATCGGCCTATAGCGGTGTGTTCGAGTCGATGAAGGTGCGCGAAGAATTCATGAGTCTTCTCAGAGGCGAGGCAAAGAGAATATGATGAAATTTGTATCATGGAATGTCAACGGCCTTAGGGCTTGTGTCAAGCCAAAGACCGATGACGAAGGCAACATAAAGAGCAAGGGATTTGAGGCTTACTTCAAGGAACTTGACGCCGACTTCTTCTGCCTTCAGGAAACAAAGATGCAGGAGGGACAGCTCAACCTGCAGTTTGAGGGCTACCAGTCGTTTTGGAACTATGCCGAACGCAAGGGCTACAGCGGAACGGCAATCTATACACGCCACACGCCGCTGAGCGTGAGCTATGGCATCGGCATAGAGGAGCACGACCACGAAGGACGCGTGGTGACGCTGGAGATGGCAGACTTCTATCTCGTGTGTGTGTATACACCCAACTCGCAGGAGGCGGAGACAAAGGGAGGAAAGCCACGCCGGTTGGCATATCGCATGAAATGGGAAGACGACTTTCAGGCTTATGTCCACGGCCTCGACGAGAAGAAACCTGTAATAGTGTGCGGCGACATGAACGTGGCGCATGAAGAGATAGACATCAAGAATCCAAAGACAAACCACCTTAGCGCGGGATTCACCGATGAGGAACGCGCAAAGATGACAGTCCTGCTCAACAACGGCTTCACCGATACGTTCCGTGAGCTTCATCCCGACGATGCCACTTATTCGTGGTGGAGCTATCGCTTCCGTTCCCGCGAACGCAACACGGGATGGCGCATCGACTATTTCCTCACATCAGACCGCCTGAGCAATCGTATTGCCGGTGCATCAATACATAATGAGATATTCGGCTCCGACCATTGCCCGGTAGAATTGGATATTGAATAGTGTTTGGAAAAATTGTTGATAAATAATTTGGCAATTACGCAGAAACAACGTACCTTTGCCCCACTTTACTTACAATGGGCTTGTATGGATTTGACGGCAAGACGAAATTGTATGTAAGCACGCGGAGCCTCGTTGGCTAGCTCCATAATCTGAGTGAACAACAATTTAATTGGCGAAAACAACTACGCTCTCGCTGCCTAACTGAAGTACAGTAGGTTACTGGCTTAATCCCTGCGCCAGGCGCGGGGACGAGACATCGCTCCGAGGATGTTTTTCCGAATCTAGAGATTAAGCGGTGCAGACTAAATCGGGAATAGTCACGGGTGACCTCGCACCTTTGGCGAAACTTTTTAGAGGATAAGACGGCAGTTGGTGGTCCAGGTCTTGCTGCCGTACGAAAATCAAGGCTGGAATAAGCGTGTAGAAAGCATATGGCTTCCTTGTTCGGACCGGGGTTCGACTCCCCGCAGGTCCACATTAAGAAAGACTTTAACAGGAAAGGCTGAGAACGTAGTTTGCGTTCCCAGCCTTTTTTGATATGCAATAATGGATGAGAAGACGGTCTCTGTGGAACCCAGCCCCTGTACAAACCGTTAACAGCCTATGCAGGTTTGGTAAACTGAACAGTTGAAACCAGAGATGAGAGAGAAAAATGGGATGAGAATGCTTGGCACTTCAACCATATTTAATTATATTTGCACAGAAAATCTGAATGTTACAACTAAGAACTAAATAAACAGAAACTATGAATTGCAAAAAGATTGCTCTTACATTGGTAGCTGGAGCCATGTCTGCGGCAGTGATGGCACAGACAGCCCCACAACTCAATGCCAACAACATTGACGAGGTGCTCAAGGCAATGACCTTGGAAGAGAAAGCCCAAATGCTCGTGGGCGGCGGCAACGACGGTTTTGTCGGCAGCGGTGCAATGCTCGGCCACCAAAAGAAGTATGTTGCCGGTGCAGCCGGCACAACGGTAGCCATTCCCCGTCTTGGCATCCCTGTAACAGTGAGATGTGACGGACCTGCCGGTGTTCACATAGATGCCCACCGCGAGGGAGACAGCCGCACCTACTACGCAACAGGCTTCCCCATCGGAACATGCCTGGCCTCAACCTGGAACACCGAACTGGTGCGCAAGGTGGGTGAATGTATCGGCAATGAAACCAAGGAATATGGTTGCGACGCCGTGTTGGGCCCGGGCATGAACCTGCACCGCAACCCTCTCTGCGGCCGCAACTTCGAGTACTACTCCGAAGACCCAATCGTGACCGGTCTCATCGGTACCGCCTTTGTACAGGGTGTACAGAGTCAGGGTGTTGGAGTCAGCGCCAAGCACTTTGCCGTCAACTCCCAGGAGAGCGACCGCACCCGTGTGGACGAGCGTCTGAGCCAGCGTGCCCTGCGCGAACTCTACCTCAAAGGCTTTGAGATGATGGTAAAGAAGGCCCAGCCCTGGACCCTCATGGTTTCCTACAACAAGGTCAACGGCACCTATGCCCAAGGCAACAAGGGTCTTCTGACCGATATCCTTCGCAACGACTGGGGATACAAGGGTATTGCGGAGACCGACTGGATCGGCAAACGCGAAGACCTGCCCACAGAACAAGAAGTGGCTGCCGGCAACGACCTGCTCATGCCAGGTTATCCAGCACAGGTGCAGGACATCATCAATGCTGTGAAGAACGGCAAGCTCGACATTGCCGACGTAGACCGCAACGTGCGCCGTATGCTCGAATACATCGTCAAAACCCCACGTTTCAACGGATATAAATACAGCAATGAACCGGACCTTAAGGCTCATGCCGCCATCACGCGCCAGAGCAGCACCGAGGGCATGGTACTGTTGAAGAACGACAACACTCTCCCTATCCGCGATTTGAAGACCGTTGCACTCTTCGGTGTCAACTCCTACGACTTCATGTCGGGTGGTCTCGGAAGCGGTGCCGTAAACGTGGCCTACTCGGTCGACATGGTGACCGGTCTGAAGAACATCGGCGTAAGCACTACCAAGCAGCTCACCGAAATCTACCAGAACTATGTGAAATATGCCAAGGCCAAACTCAAGGCCGACAAGAACCCCATGATGTGGTTCCTGGACCAGGGCCAGCCAAAGCTCGATGAAATAGAGATTACAGAGCGTTGTGTGGCTCACGAAGAGCCTTTGGCAGACGCTGCCATCATCACCATCGGACGTCAGGCAGGTGAGGGTATGGACCGCCAGATAGACGGCGAATTCAACCTCAACAAGAACGAGCAGGACATGATTTTCCGCGTTTCCGACGCTTTCCATGCAAAGGGCAAAAAGGTGATTGTCATCATCAACTCCGGTTCGGTGATGGAGACAGCCAGTTGGAGAGACCGTGTGGATGCAATCCTCGTGGCATGGCAACCCGGTATTGAAGGCGGCAACTCTGTAGCCGACATCCTCACCGGCAAGGTGAACCCTTCCGGCAAACTCACAATGACATGGCCCATCGCTGCCACCGACCATCCTTCAACAGCCAACTTCGCCAAGGAATACGACATGTACACCTATAAGAATATGGAAAGTTGGGGCAAGGGCGTCATCCCCGGTGTGGACTTCAGCAATCACGAAGAAGATATCTATGTGGGTTACCGCTACTTCGACACCTTCAAGAAGAACGTGGCTTACCCCTTCGGCTATGGCCTCAGCTACACCACCTTCGAATACGGCAAACCATCTGTAAAGGCGAAAGGCAACGAGATTGAGGTGTCAGTCTGCATCAAGAATACAGGTAAGGTGGCTGGAAAAGAAGTGGCACAGGTATATGTCACAGCTCCAAAAGGTGCCTACGAAAAGCCTGCCAAGGAACTGAAGACCTTCGGCAAGACTCGTGAACTGCAGCCCGGAGAAAGCCAGACACTGACCATGAAACTGGAGAAGCGAGACCTCGCAAGCTTCGACGAGGCAGGAAGCCAGTGGAAAGTGGATGCCGGCAACTATACCTTCATGGTGGGTTCTGACATTGCAACCATCAAGGGCACAGCCTCACTGAAAGTAGCAGAATACACAGAGAAAGTCAGCAATGCATGCGCTCCAACCGTGCAACTTAACTACCTCCGCCAGAAATAATACACTCAAGACATAACACAAAAAAACTCCGTGCCGTCCTCAAGGTTGGGACAGCACGGAGTTTTTTGTTGAACCTTTACTATGTATGGCAGCTCCGAGGTCTCCCCATAAATGATTAGAACATGCGGGAAAAGATATACCTATTTTTGAGTATTGTGTAAGATTAAACAATTTTTTAATTTTGCATTCAAATTAAGGATATCAAAAACAATGAGCAAATTTATTCTTTCACTCCTTTCCACTGCAATGTTTTTGGGTGGTTCGCAGAGTGCAATGGCACAGCAGAATGCGGCCGATTCAGTGATGAACCATGCCAGTGGGCATCGCCTTAGCGTAGGCGGATACGGTGAAGTGGCTTACAGCCGAAACTTCTATACAGATGCAGGCAAGCGTTACTCAAACGCTTCTGCCTACAAGAATTCTCCCCACCACGGACGTTTTGACATTCCCCACGCAGTAATCTACTTAGGTTACGACTTCGGCAAGGGATGGACCATGGGCACGGAGATAGAGTTCGAACACGGCGGCTCAGGCCAGTCTATCGAATACGAAGCTGAGGAAGCCATAGAATATGAGCAGGAGACGGAGAAAGGCGGCGAGGTAGAGCTGGAGCAGTTCTGGCTGCAGAAATCCTTCGGCAAATACGCCAACATCAAGGCAGGTCACATCGTTGTGCCCGTGGGCTTGACCAACGCTTATCACGAGCCATTGAATTTCTTTACCGTTTACCGCCCCGAGGGCGAGAACACCATTCTTCCATGTACATGGCACCAAACGGGTGTAAGCTTCTGGGGCAAGAGCGGAGACTTCCGCTATGAGGCACAGTTCCTCGCAGGATTGAATGCATACCGCTTCAGCCGCAGCAACTGGATTCAGAACGGTGCTCACAGTCCTTATGAATTCGAGGTGGCCAACAAGTATGCCGTCTCTGCACGTGTCGACAACTATAGCATACCAGGTCTGCGCATCGGTTTGAGCGGCTATTACGGCAAGGCCGTTGGCAACACTACACCAAACGATGTAGACTACAAAGACATCAAGGGCAATGTTTACGTGGGTACAATAGACTTCACTTACAATAACCACAACTGGAAAATCAGAGGCAACGCCGACTATGGCTATGTAAGCGACGCCAATGCCATCACAAGCCTGGTATACCCCGGCACTTCAAATGTGAAGCCCAACGAGTCGGGCAGCGGCAAATACTTCGGCAGCCATGCCATCGCCACAATGATTGAGGCAGGCTATGATGTATTCTCGCAGATAGGATCGCTTCGTGCACATAATCAGAAGATGTATGTGTTCGGCCATTTCGAGTATTACGACTCTTCAATCCACAACTCAACAGCCAAGTGGACTGAGCGTAAGATTGTGGCAGCCGGCATCAACTATTTCCCAATGCCACAGATTTGTGTGAAGGCAGAATACAACAATCGCATCCTGAAGTCAGGCTACAACAATGAGCCGTCAATCAACATCGGCATTGCCTATCAAGGATTCTTCCTCTAACAGGCCTCAGGGTATTCACTCTATCATAGAATAAACATAATAAAGTACATTAAAATAAGACACAAATGAAAAAGTTTTCAATGAAGGCCATCCTTTTCTCCATGATGTTGGCCTTGCCTTTGGGCTTCACATCTTGTAGCGATGATGACACCCCCACTACTGAAGAAGAAGCAGTAACAGCAACAGAGCTGAAAGCTGTAGCCAACACATATGTCAACGACATCATCTATGCAACATACGCAGACTTGCGCACCTACGCAGGCGACTTGAAGACTGCTTGCGAGACAGCTTACGCCCACGCTAAGGCTGGCTCACTAACAGATGCAGACATGGAAAATTGCGCCACGGCATTCAAGAACGCACGTCGCGAGTGGGAGCGCAGCGAGGCTTTCCTCTATGGTGCAGCCACAAACAACGAGATCGACCCGCACATCGACTCATGGCCTCTCGATAGAGACCAGCTTGTAAAGGCACTCAATGACGATGCCCTTCTTTCAGGTATCCATGGCGAGAACCCTGCACAGTTCATCTACAGCAAGAATGGTGATTTCCAGTCTGTAATCGGTTTCCATGGTCTGGAGTTCGTTATCTTCCGTAACGGCAAGACTCGCACAGCCGCTATGTTGAACGCCAATGACACCGATGAGGATATGAAGACCGTAAAGGGTGTTGACGAGCTTGCTTTCGCTGCAGCCACAGCAGGCGACATCTACAACATGACAAGCCTTCTTCAGTATGGCTGGAACGCAGACTCATCACTCGCAACATGGTTGAGCAGCAACTGCAACTGGGTAAACAACAGTCTCAGAAATAACGGCCTTGCAACCACAAGCCTCGGATATGGCCAGTACCTTCTCAACGCCACTGGCGAGAACGCTTGGTTCCCAACATGGCAGCAAGTCTTCCAGAACGCTCTCCAGGGTGGTTGTTCTGACATCTGCAGCGAGGTCTATAACCAAAAGCTCGGTCAGGCTTATCGCGTAGCAACTGGCCAGGGCGGCGTAACAGAGGATGGCGAGAAAGAGTCTATCGACTACATCGAGTCTCCCTATAGCAAGCGTTCTTTCATTGACTATCAGGACAATATCTACTCAATTAAGAACAGCCTCTATGGCACTCGCGACATCAGTGCTACACAGCCTTCTACAAACTCCATGATGTACATCATGAAGAAGTACAACTACAGTGGCTATAGCGCTTTGAGTACAGCTCTCAACGATGCTATCGCAGCCTTGGAAACTGCCAAGAACAGCGGCATAGCCTTCGTAGACGATCCTAAGAATGCACAGGTGAAGAACTGCATCGACAAGATTACTACTTTGGACGATGAATTGAACAACGCAGGTACTTGGTTCAGCAAGCTGAAGGTTAGCAACAAGTAATAAAGCATACCTAATACACATCGCTTACGTAGCTTTGTTTTCAGCTCCGAAAACAAAGCTACGCATTTTGGTATAAAAAACAATAATACATTATGATTAAGAATTTCAGGATTTACACAAGCCTGCCATTAGCCTTCGCCATGGCATTTACAATGGCAAGTTGCAAGGACGACAATGGCGAATCCGGCGAGAGTACCATCACCGAGACAGATGCCGACTACATAGGCAAGGCTGTGGGCAACTTTACTGCCGATGAATGGTATCCTGGCGGTGAGCTGGGTACTACAGAAAACACCGCATCAAACTGCTACTCAGACGAGTCGCCGGCCATCACCGCCGACGCCAATCTCAAAAGCAACTTCTTTATCGGAGAACAGCTGTTCGAGCGCCAATACACCTGGAACACGGGTGCCTTCAAGGGATTGGGGCCAGCCTCCGTACGCAGTTCTTGCCTCGACTGTCACCCCAGTTACGGACACGGCAAACGCGTATCGCAATATGAGACTCGCTACGGCAATGGCAACGGCTATCTGCTTGTAATCTACCACCCCACATCAGAGGGTTCCAACGACGGAAGCTACATATCTGAGGTGACTGGCATGCCACAGACACAAGCACAATCTCCATTCTTGCCTCCAATCGACGAGACCCAAATTAACTTGAATTGGGAGCACGTCACCAAAATGGAGACTGAGGATATCCCATCCATGCAGTTTGCAGACGGAGAGACATTCGACCTTATCTATCCCGAAATCAACATACCGGTTACAGCCTTCAACACAAACCCCGTACCCAGCAATTATGCAGTTCGTCTGGAGTCCACCATCGGCATCATCGGTACCGGCTTGATTGATGCCATCCCCAGCGAGGACATCGTGGCACAGTATAAGTCAGAGGCTACATACTTCAAGAATGCAGGCCTGGACGTAAGCGAGTACATCAACCCCAACATGTTTGATGGAAGCACGATGAGCATGACCGCAGGAGCCTACTACACAACTTTCGGCAGGGACAGCAAGTATGCCACCGGCGGTGTTCACGCCGACGGCACCACCTTCGACCCCAACACCACCGACGGCAACAAGAAGCTCTTGAAGCGATACACCTACGCCTTGACCCGCGGTTCACTGCAGGATGGCCCCGGCGCCAACGCTATCTGGAACATCACCAACGTAAGCCGCCAAGACCGTCCTTGCCTCTACACCACAACAGCTTGGGCAAAAGCCATGTCGGAGAACAGTGAGGTAATCGCTTCCATCAAGAAAGATCCAACTTCTCCTTATTACGCAGACGGTACGGACCAAGGCATCAGCAATGCAGTGGCTACGTTGCTTGACCCTTCGACAAACCAGTTCGACAACAGCATCTACAACTTCAAACCGGAGCAGAGCATGGACGACTTCTATGCCTTTATGGTATGGCACCGTGGTCTTGCCATTCCCCGCGCCCGCAACCTCAACGATGCAGATGTACAGCAAGGCAAGAAGCTCTTCATGGAATGGGGCTGCGCCAACTGTCACCGTGCCAAGTGGCAGACAGGCGACGACAACTACGTGACGTCAAAATATCTCGCAGACAAGAAGCTGCCACGCTACCAGAACCAAACCATCTATCCCTACTCCGACTTCGTGCAGCACAAGCTCTACATGAAGAACGACATCCACGGTTCTTGGTGCCGCACCACCCCACTCTGGGGACGCGGACTAAGCTACATCAACACAGGTGCTGAAGACCGTTTGCACGACTGTCGCGCCCGCAACGAGGTTGAGGCTATCATGTGGCACTGCTACAGCAAAAAGAGCCACGCATACAGTTCTGCCATCAACTTCTACAAGGCTTCGAAGACTGACCGTGACGCAGTGGTCAAGTTCTTACGTTCAATCTAAAACTTCAGCATATGTTCTACCTTCGGGAAATCCGGAGGTAGAATTATGCATTTAAAAAAACAGCAGCCAATAAAGATTATTTTATGAGAACAGCTTACAAAACATCATTTCTACTACTGACATCCGTACTCGCTCTTTCTGCGTGTAACGATAAGGACACAGAAAACACCGAGGTAGTAGAGACCGACGCAGCCTACGTGGGAAAAGAGGTGGGCAACTTCACCGCCGAAGAGTGGTACCCTGGCGGAAAACTGGGAACTACGGAGAATGTTTCATCCAACTGCTATGAGGATGAGACCCCAGCCGTTACCGAACAAGGCTTCACTGCACGCTTCAACGAGGGCGACCTGTTGGCAAGCAAGCAGTTCACACTGAGCACCAAGCCATACAGAGGTTGGGGCCCATGCGCCTCACGCCGTTCCTGCGAGCAGTGCCACGCCGGTGGCTATGCCCACGGACACAGCCGCAACAACTTCAACCCAGAGATGGGCAACGGCTATATCGTGTCAGTGTATTACCCTGATGCACCGGGAAGCAACGATGGCGAGCCAATCGACCAGCTGACCACCTTCACCATGACCATGGCACAGTCACCCTTCCTGCCACCACTGGACCCTGACAAGGTGACTATCAGTTGGCACGAAGTGACAAGTATGCCAAGTGGACTGGCTATGAAGTTTGCAGACGGCGAAACTTACTCTCTGAGATACCCCGAGGTATCTATACCACAGGATGCATTCAACGTAGATCCGCAGCCAAAGGACTATGCCGTACGACTCATTGCTTCCTGCAATTTCCAGGGACTGGGATTGATTGATGCCATATCCAACGAAGACTTGGAGGCACAGTACAAGGCAGAAAGTGAACATGCAGAGCTGAACCCCGAATTCTGGGACAATTCGACAAAGAAGTTGAAGGATGATGCCTATGCGGAGGATGCCTTCGGCAAAAAATTCGTGAAGCGTTTCAACTACGACCTGCTGGAAGGATGTCTTGAGAATGACGTGGCACTTTGGGACGAGTTGAACATCCTGCGCTCCGACATCAAACACATCTGCTCTACAACAGCATGGGCAAAGGCCATGTCGGAAAACGAGAATGTCATCAACACCATTCTGAAAGACGGCAAAGACAAATCCAACTACCTACACCCCTACTATTACGACGGCACAAAGGAGGGCGTGAAAGAGGCATTGGCTTACCTGCTGTCACCAGCCGACGATATCAATCTCTACGACAACAAGTACTACAACTTCGAGCCAGAGATGACCGACGACCAGTATCATTCGTTCATCGTATGGCATAGAGGAATTGCCGTGCCTCGCGCCCGTGACCTGAACAACTCACAAGTGCAGCGTGGCAAGGAACTGTTCACAAACATGGGATGCACCAATTGCCACAAGGCAAGTTGGACAACTGGTCCAGACAATTACGGACGTTCCAAGATCATCGAAGGCAAGAACTTGCCACAATACGCCAATCAAAAGATTTATCCTTATTCAGACTTTATCCAACACAAGCTCGACATGATTAACGACATCCATGGGTCATGGTGCCGCACCACTCCTCTATGGGGACGTGGCCTGTCACTGTTGAACAGTGGCGCTGAGGACCGCTTGCACGATGCCCGTGCCCGCAACGAGGTGGAAGCTATCATGTGGCACGCTTACAGCAAGAACAGCCAGGCATATGATTCCGCTCTCAAGTTCTACAACTTGTCAAAGGCAGACCGTGATGCTGTGGTGAAGTTCATCAGGTCCATCTGATCATGGTAAAGAAAATCATATTTACTCTTTATATACTTGTGCTCGTCAGTATGGCCGCCGCCACAATCGTGGAGAAAAGCCAGGGCACAAGTTATGCTCATGCACACTATTATGGAGCATGGTGGTTTACCCTCATTTGGGCAGCACTTGCTGCCCTTGGGGTATTCCATATTCTAAAGATGAAGGTAAGGCGTGCATCCACCCTTACCATTCATCTTTCTTTTGTCATTATCCTTATCGGTGCTTTTCTCACTCACGTCTCAGCCAAGAGGGGCATGATCCACTTGCGTGCCGGCCAACCCTCAAACACTTACATGGCGTCCGACGATAAGCATGGCATGAAAGAGGAAAAGTTACCATTTTCCCTCTGCCTGCAAAAGTTTGAGGCAAAGATGCACGATGGCACTGATGCCGTCGCCGACTACTCTTCCAAGTTCACCGTGCTTGACGGGAGCAGCAGAATTGATGGCGAAGTGTCTATGAACCATATCTATTCGCACCGTTCCTATCGTTTCTATCAGTCTTCCTACGACGAGGACGGCAAAGGCAGCGTACTCGCTATCAACTCTGACCCTTACGGAATACCTGTGACCTATACAGGATATGCCCTGCTTTTCTTCTCTCTTATATGGATGCTTCTCGACCCCAAAGGCGGATACCGGAAGCTGCTGAGAAGTCCGTTGCTCAAGAAAGGCGCATTGGTAACATTGCTTTTGCTGAGTCTGGGCAATGCGCAGACGGCGCATGCCGAATCATCGTCGGCTGATCTTCAGAATGCAGTACTTCCCAAAGAGACGGCCGTCAAGTTTGGAAAATTGCTGATTCTCTACAACGACCGCATCTGCCCTGTCCAGACCTTCGCACTCGACTTTTGCAAAAAGATATATGGTGCACGCAGCTACCATGGTCTTACTGCCGAACAGGTGCTCTCCGGCTGGCTGTTCTATGGTGAGGTTTGGGGCAATGAACCGTTTATCAAGATTAAAGGCGATGAGTTGAAGACATCGATGAACCTTCCCGACTATGCTCCGCTCAATGTCTTCTTCAACAACACAATGGATGGTTATACGTTAGGTCAATATGTCCAGGAATACTACGACGGGCAACAAGACAAGTTGCACAAACAGGTGGCCGACATCGACGGCAAAATCGAAATCATCATGGAGCTCCGGCAAGGCTTGTCGCTAAGGGTGTTGCCTTACACGTTCACCAAAAACGTGAAAGCCACCAAAAGCCATCCATTCATCAAGGCTGGCACAACCACTTGGTTTACCCCGGTTGACAAGTTACCAAGGGCTGTTGAACATCAGCATGCCCTTTATATAAAAAATGTGTTCCCACTGCTGTACAATGATGTGAAGGCGGGAAAGTTTGACCGCGTGGACGAGTTCTTCGTCAAGATGAGAAAATATCAAAAGATTAGTGGTGGAACCTCGTTGCCATCTTCTGCTCAGTATAAGGCAGAGCGCATCAACAATTCATTTCCTTTCGCCACCATCCTCTTCATGGTGAACCTCACTTTGGGTTTCATAGCCCTCTTCTACACCATTTATCGCATAACAAGGAAGAAGGAAATAAAGGTCCTCAACCTTGCGTTGCCAACATTTTTGGCAGTATCATTTCTTGCCCTTACCATTGGTTTGACACTGAGATGGATAATAAGCGGCAATGTACCGATGTCTAACGGCTATGAGAGCATGCTCACCGTGGCATGGTTTGTAATGCTCATCAGCATAGCCTTGCAGTTCCGGGTTCGCATGGTCATGGTCTTCGGCTTCCTTCTTTCCGGCTTTTTCCTCTTGGTAAGCCACATCAACCAGATGGATCCGGCCATAGGCCAGATGATGCCTGTATTGAACAGTCCGCTTCTCAGTCTCCATGTGAGCGTTATCATGATGAGCTACGCCCTTTTGTCTCTTACATTCATCTGCGGCATCATGGGCATTATCCTCCGTTCGCATGGCGAAGAACTCCAAGCGTTGAGTCGAGTGTTCCTCTACCCTGCCCTCACCGCCATGGGCATAGGCATCTTCATAGGTGCCATATGGGCGAACGTAAGTTGGGGCAACTACTGGAGCTGGGACAGCAAGGAGACATGGGCACTCATCACCTTCATGATCTATGCCGTGGTGGTGCATACCCAGACCCTTCCTGTTTTCCGCAAGCCTATGGTCTACCATGTGTACATCACCTTTGCGTTTCTTAGCATCATAATGACCTATTTCGGCGTAAACTATTTCTTGAGCGGCATGCACAGCTACGCTTAAGCAGTTTTGAGCTTACAGATAAACACAATGAATCGGCTTTTCTGTGGAATATGACTTACACCGGAAAGCCGTTTCTTTGTAAAGTAATAAAATGACGGCACTAGCAGATTTCCAACGGGAAAATATATTTTATCGTTTTTTCCCTTGTATGGCTTATAATTCAAGAATTTTATCTACATTTGCAAACAAACTAACAAAGAGGCGCAGATTATGGCAAGATTCATTAACCCCTTTACAGACATCGGCTTCAAGAGAATCTTCGGACAGGAAATATCAAAGCCGTTGATATTAGACTTTCTAAACAGTCTGATGGCGAGTGAGGAACGTATCACAAATATCACGTTCCTCGACAAGGAGCAGCCTGCCCTCTTTGAGGATGACCGATCGCTCATCTACGACATTTATTGCGAAACAGACAAGAACGAGCACATTATCGTTGAGATGCAGAACAAGACACAGCCCTATTTCAAAAACAGAAGCATCTATTATGTTTCTGAAGCCATTGCAAGACAAGGAGAAAAGGGTGCTGACTGGCAATACAAGATTGATGCAGTATATCTCGTTGCATTCTTGAATTTCTGTCCAATGGACTTTGACAAGCAGTTTCGCACAGATGTTGGGCTGATTGACCGGAAAAGCGGAAGTGTTTTCTCTGACAAAGTAAGAATGACGTTCATGCAGCTTCCCTTATTCACCAAAGAGGCTGACGAGTGTGATACCGATTTCGACGAATGGATTTATGTGCTAAAGAATATGGAGACCTTAACAAGATTGCCATGGGCGGCTAAAAGCTCAGTGTTCAAGAAACTGGAAGAGATTGCAGATGTCGCTTCGCTTTCAAGACAAGAGCGTATGAAATACGATGTGGGATTGAAGAAATATCGCGACACCTTGTCTGTGCTTGAAGGCGCAAAACAAGACGGCTTGGCGGAAGGTAGAGCGGTAGGCCTGGCGGAAGG
>CAZXGQ010000025.1:0-10840 GCA_964640415.1 uncultured Prevotella sp. | reverse complement strand
AAGGCGCAAAACAAGACGGCTTGGCGGAAGGTAGAGCGGTAGGCCTGGCGGAAGGCAGAGCGGAAGGCAGAGCAGAAGGCAGAGCAGAAGGCAGAGCAGAAGGTAGAGCAGAAGGTAGAGCAGAAGGTAGAGCAGAAGGCATACAAAACGAAAAAGCTGAAACTGCAAGACGGCTGTCTGCCATAGGATTGGATATCAATACCATAGTTGTTGCCACAGGACTTTCTTCAAAGGAAGTTGAAGCTATAATAAAGCATTGATAACCTGAACCGTATTTTATTGATTACTGATTGTCAACAAATTATGGCTACCACTCAAATGGTGATGCCTTATCACTGAAAAGCCGTTGCCTTTCCTATAGGGAGGGCAACGGCTTTTCAGCGTAAAGACGACGGCTTTATTTCTTTTTCCTGCTCAACGCCTTGTCGTACCACTCTTTCAAAGCAGCCCTTGGGGTGCCGAGTTTTACAAGCAAATCAAGGTCTTCAATGGCATTTTGAAACTCACCGAGTTTTATCCGTATATCGGCGCGCGACAGGATAAAGTCATTGTTGTCGGGCTCCAGACTTATAGCCTTGCCATAGTCGTATTCGGCCAACTCCAGCATTCCCCGCTCATTCTCAATACCAGCTCTCGCAGCCCAAACCACAGCAGAGTCAGGATAAGCATCTACAAGTTGGTTAATACCATCTATAGCCTCAGTGTAGTGTTTGTCTTTCTCGTTGAGCAAAGCAAGGCCGAGGCTAGCCTCATAGTTTCCAGGCACTAAGGTCAGCAGGTTCTGGTAGTCAAGCCGTGAAAATTTATACCTACCAAGCCTGTCATTTACATATGCCCTATAATAAAGTGCGGCGATATTGGCAGGATTGTGGCGCAACACGATATCATAGTCGTTTTTTGCACTCTGCCACTCCTCCAACTGCACGTACCACGAAGCACGACGCAAACGCAAGTCGACAGAGTCAGGATAATACGACAAACTCTCCGAGGCTACCCTAAGGCTGTCGCGGAGAGGGTTTGAGGTTTGAGCCGTGGCTCCTAACGGGAGCCACAGCATCAAAGTCAATAATGTTGTATTCATTGGTTCTTTTGATTGACATACTCAGCGAAGGCCTGGTCGAAGGCATCAAGCTGTGCGCTTGTCTTATGCTGCTTCTTCAACACACGACGCAGGCCCTTGTAATAAGCGCTTACGCGTGACTTGACCGTAGCCTGATCGTCGCCTGAGTTGTATATCTTGTCTAGGTCAGTGTGCATCTGCGGCACCAGTTCGTTGAGGAATTCGTTCTCACCCTCTGCCTGCTCAAAGTTTGTAGTCTGGACCGGCTGGGCGTTCACATCCCGACCGGTTTGTGCCACTGAATCAGTTTGTTCTGTCTGCTCTGTCGGCTGAGCCACGCTCTGGCTTTCATCGCTACCCGACTGTGCCACGAGAAGCGCTACTGCTACACAGACAAGCACAACGATAGCAGCAATGATAACCGCCATTTTCTTGTTGCTTGAAATCGTCGGCTGAGCATCAGAGAGCTTGTCCGACTGGCGTTTGAAGCGATTGTTGTCAATGGCATCCAACATAGTGGCGATGTCGCCGAAGCGCTCGTTGCGGCCGAAGCGGCAACATTTCTCTGTCACGTTATGATACTCCGTGCCAAAGCCAAGGGCCTTGAGCAATACGCCGAGCGAATAGATGTCGGCACGGGCATCGAGACCCACGGTGCCATCCTTTGACTCTGGAGCCGCATACATGAGACATTCCTGGGGTTGCTTAAGCATGTCGGCATAGCGCAACTTGAACGTGAGGAGCTTCACATCGTCGCCCCTGCGGGTTATGAAGATATTGGTAGCGTTGAGGCATCCGTGAACCAAGCCTTTTGAGTGGATATATTCGATAGCACTTGCCACTTGACGGAACACCTTTTTCTTCTCGTCGGCGGAATGTCCCTCAAGCAACCAATCAGTCAGGTTGCGGCTGTCTTCCCACTCCGTAACCACGGCGGTGCCTTTCTCCGCATCGTCGTTCAATGCAACGAACTTGAATATATAGTTGCTGTCGAGGTCTTTTCCACGTTCATACTCTTGGCGCATGTACCGCTGACAATTGGGCTTGGTGCCATAGGCTTCCTTCAGTCCAATAGTCAGTATATCTTTGCCCCCAGCCTTGCCGGTGGCAATAGTGTTAATGCTTGGGTTTTTGATTTCCATATCCTAATGACATTTAAAAACGTCGATGAATAATTATTTCTTCTTATCTGCCGACCCAATAGGGAACAGCCCATAGAGGCTGGCGTCTATCATGTCGGTTATCTTCCTGAAATCTTCCTTGTTGTCCTCAAAATTGATCTTGTCGCCGTCGATGGTTATGAGCTCGCCATCGTATGTAGAGAGCCATTCGTCGTAGCGTTTCTGGAGTCCCGTGAGATAATCTATACGGATGGATTTCTCATAGTCACGTCCGCGCTTCTCAATGTGCTTGACGAGAGTTGGTATCGACGAGCGTATGTAGATCATGAGTTGGGGCTTTTTCACGAGCGACATCATCAGGTTGAAGAGGTCGGTATAGTTGTTGAAGTCTCTGTCGGACATGTATCCCTGGTCATGGAGGTTGGGGGCGAATATGCATGCGTCCTCATATATGGTCCTGTCCTGGATTATTGTGTCTTCGCTTTGGGAGATTTCCACCACCTCCTTGAAACGCTTGTTGAGAAAATAGACCTGCAGGTTGAAAGCCCACCGGTTCATGTCATGGTAGAAATCCTCAAGGTAAGGATTATTGTCCACTGGCTCGAAACGTGGAGTCCATCCGTATCGAGCGGCAAGGAGTTTTGTCAGTGTGGTCTTGCCACTTCCTATGTTTCCTGCAATAGCAATATGCATATCCTTAATCTTTTTATATGAACAAGCTTCTGCTGCTCATGTCTATTTTTTTGTTTATGGAAGATGTGATAGCCGCAAAATCTTCCTTGTTGTGCAGGAAGTCGAGGTTTTCCACGTCCACGGTTATCTTTGGTCCCTTGTATTGCCTTTGGAAGAACCTGTCGTATCTGTCGTTGAGGTTCTTCAAGTAGTCGAGCCTCATGTTCTGTTCGTAGTCCCGTCCGCGTTTGTGGATATTGTCCACCAGATGCGGCACCGAGGCACGGAGGTAAACCATGAGGTCAGGCTTTTCCATGACCATCATCATGGAGTTGAAGAGCCCCATGTATGTCTCAAAGTCGCGGTCAGACATGTGGCCCATGTCGTGGTTGTTGGCGCTGAAGATATACACTCCCTCGTATATGGACCGGTCTTGTATGACTGGCTTGTCCGACTTCTGAATCTCCAGCAGGTCTCTGAAGCGCTCTTTCAGGAAATACACTTCCAGGTTGAGCGCCCATCGTGGCATATCTTTGTAATAGTCTTCAAGATAGGGATTGTATGTCACGCTCTCCAACCTCAAGTCCCAGCCATAGTGCTTTGCCAGCATCTTTGTCAGGGTTGTCTTCCCGCTTCCTATGTTTCCAGCAATGACGACGTGCATTATTTCAAGCTGAGATTATAGTTATAATAATTCTTGTCACCGGTGATGTCTTTCACTATTTCTATGTTCTCCGGCAATTTCACCGTTTCGCCTTCGGTCATTCCCTTCGTCTCCAGAATCACAAGACCTTGCAGCCTGTCGAGATATTCATCAAGTTCAAAGTATTGTCCCTCGTAGATAAACGTGGTGCGCTTCTTGTGAATGGTGTGGCGGTAAGGGTCGGCTTGTGCCCGGAGCGACTCCGACAAGGCATTGCTCACCTGGCGTTCGGTCTCTATCTCCTCGGTTTCGTTTATTCTCCTCTTCGTGGTGTGCACGTTGATGAGCTTGCCCTTGTCCCACTCGCGACGGCGGAGACGCACTTCCGAGCCAGGCTCCGACACGAGATATGTTTGCCAAATCTCGCTGTCAATGGCGTTGGGTATGTTGCCGCCGTTTACCTTGACAATGTATTTTCTCTCCTCCGTTATGGGTTGCGGCAAGCCAAGCACACTGCTTATCTCCTTCAGCACGCGGTTTATCTTGGTATCGAAGTTGTCGTGGTTGTTGATGACACGAAGATGCGGATGTCCTGTCCACGCCTGCACCACCTTGCGGTCGAGCATCCTTGCCTTGTCTATTCCCTCTGTCCGCACCTCGTTGGTTGTGGTGTTATAGTACTGCTCCGCACCGTCGGCAGCCGAAACAAGATGCAGCACGGCATCGTAGCGGTCGAGAAGTTGCTGGTTGGTTACATTGCAGAGACCGGTTATCTTCTCCCACATCTTGGGGGGAAGATAGGTGGAAATGTCGAGGGCGCCACGGTCACAAACAATGACAACAGGCTTGTCGATGGTTTCTGCCATAGCTGAGAAATAGTCCTCGAAAGCAAGTTGGGTCTTCAATGTGTCTTTCTCGCCCTCGTAGAACCACTCCTCGTTTTTGGTCAGATAGTCCATTCCTGCCTGAAGAAAGATTGTTGGTATCTCGGGGATAGTAAAAACCTTGAAGCCTCTGCTTGAGAAATACTCCATTATTTTCACCAAAGCTGTGGTCTTTCCCGCACAGGGTCCTCCCGTCAGCACTATCTTCTTAAAGTCTTTCATATCTATTGGTAGCGCCCTTGCTGATGGCAGCGTGGTATGCTCTTGTTATATAAGTGTTTATTACCTCGCAAAGGTAGCAATTTCTTACCTTAACTCAAAAACAAAAAAGCACGAAATCACAAATAAGCTTCAATTTGTGATTTCGTGCTATATATTTCACGGTGCCAACACTAAAGAAAAGCGTTGTCACGGGAAGTATGATTCATATTAGTCTTTGATTACCAAAGCTGGAGACGCTGGTTCTCCGGCAAGAACATCTTGTCGCCCTCCTTTATGCCGAAAGCATCGTAGAACGCCTGGATATGCGGCAATGCGCCGTTGACGCGCCACTCGCCCAAAGCGTGCGGGTCGCGCTTAACGCGGTTGCGGATTTCCTGGTCGGTGATGTTCTGTCCCCACACGCCGGCGTAGGCGATAAAGAATCTCTGCTCCGGGGTGAAGCCGTCGACGCTCTTCAAAGGACTGTCCTTAGTGGCCTCCTTGAATGCATTGAACGACACCATGAGACCTCCGTGGTCGGCAAGGTTCTCGCCGAGGGTGAAACGGCCGTTGCTGTGAAGACCGGGCAACACCTCGATAGAGTCGAAGTAGTTGGCGTACATGGTGGCACGCTCGTCGAAGTCCTTGGCATCCTGGGCTGTCCACCAGTTGTGAAGATTGCCGTCGGCATCATACTGGCGGCCTTGGTCGTCAAATCCGTGAGTCATCTCGTGGCCAATAACCACACCTATGGCACCATAGTTGAAGGCGGCATCTGCCTTGGGGTCGAAGAACGGACGCTGCAGGATTCCGGCCGGGAAACATATCTCGTTGGTGGTGGGATTGTAGTATGCGTTCACCGTCTGCGGGGTCATGTGCCACTCGTCGCGGTCAACGGGCTTGCCGGCCTTGTCGGCTATTTGCTTCTCTACGCTAAAGATGCGGGTAGCAAGGATGTTCTCGAAGAAGCTCTTGCTGGGGTCAATGTTCAGCTTTGAATAATCTGTCCACTTGTTTGGATAGCCCACCTTGACATAGAACTTCGAGAGCTTGGTCTGAGCGTTGTTCTTCGTTGAGTCGCTCATCCAGGTCTGCACCTTGATGCGCTCTGCGAGACTTGTCTGGAGGTTCTTCACGAGTGTTTCCATCATGCGCTTCGACGACTCGGGGAAGTATTTCTCACAATACATCTTGCCCAGGGCCTCACCCATGGCGTTGTCCACAGTGTTGGTGGCGAGCTTCCACAATGGATAATCCTCCTTGCGGCCTGACATTGTGCGGCCGAAAAAGTCGAAATGAGCCTCACGTATGTTGTCGGAGAGATAAGTGGCCGATGCCGAAATGATGTCCCATTCCATCAGCGCTTTCCAGTCAGCTGCGGTGAGAAGCGACACAAGCTTGTCGAGACCATTGAAGAATGCAGGCTGACCAACTATCAGTTCCTGTATGCAGCTCTCGCTGACACCCTGGGCCTTTGCCAGCTGCGTGAGATGGACGTTGGGATAATTGGCCTCAAACTCCTTGAGGGTCATCTTGTTGTAGTTGGCCTGCGGGTCGCGGAGCTCGGTGTTGCTCTTTGAGATGAGAGCAAGCTCTGTCTCGAAGCGGAAGACGGCTGCTGCCTTTTTCGCAGCGGCCTTGGCGTCGAAGCCGTAGAGTCCGAACATCTTAACGAGGTACTTCTTGTAGGCTTCTCTTATCTTTACCGTAGCCTCATCGTTGTTGACATACCAGTCTTTCTGTCCAAGCGTGAGTCCGCCCTGTGAAAGCTGGAGGATGTTCATTGTCACGTTTTTGTCGTCAGCACCGAAGTAGGAGCCATAAGGCTGGCCGAGGCCGATCTTGGCATATTTAAGCTGCAGGGCCTGAATGCCCTTGAGTCCCTTTGCCGACTCAATTTCTTTCATATACGGCTCCACAGGAGCCAAGCTTTCGCGGTTGCGGCGGGCCGTGTCGAGCGCGAGCTTATAGAAATCGCTCAACTTGCGCTCGGTGGTTCCCTCGGCATACTTGCCCTTGGTCAGCGACGTGAGGATGGTGCTCACCCGCATGTTCACGCTCTCCTGCAACATGTCGAAAGAGCCGTAACGGCTGTAGGCGGCAGGCAGCGGGTGAAGCTTTTGCCATCCGCCTGTGGCAAACTGGTAGAAATCATCAGCGGGCTTGGCTGTGCGGTCGAGGTTGGTAAGGTCAAGCCCCGACTTCGAGACATTGCTCTTTGCCTCTGCGCCAATTATCGGTGCAACTGCCAGCATGATCATTGGTAAATAATGTGCTATTCTCATAATATGATTTTAGAATATATGTGATTGCCTTTGTTTTGGGCGGCTCTATAGACTGCCGCCCTGTAAAAGCGTCTTAGAGTTCCTCAAGTTGCTCCGACAGTTCCATCCAGCGGTCGTTTTCCTTGTCGAGAGCCTCCTTGGTTGTAGTATACTCTGTAACGAGCTTCATGTCGCACGCATTCTTGGGATCCATAAGCAGCGAGTCGAGCTCCTTCAGGCGGGCTTCCATCTCCGATATTTTCTTCTCGGCATCAGCAATGGCCTTTTTCACTCTGCTCATCTTCTTCTGGCGTTCCTTGTGCTCCGCATACGACTCAACGCGCTCCACCTGTTCGGCTTTGGGGCTTTCCGTCTGTTTGGCAGGAGTCTCAACCGTGGAAGCGGATTTTGAAAGCGAGGACGCCTCGTCATTGTGCTGGCTTCTTATCCAGTCGTAGACACCACCGAGATGCTCTTTCACCTTGCCACCGCCAAACTCAAACACCTTCGACACGAGACCGTCGAGGAAGTCGCGGTCGTGGCTGACGATGATAGCCGTGCCGTCAAACGCCTTGATGGCTTCCTTGAGCACGTCTTTGGAAGGCATGTCGAGATGGTTGGTGGGCTCGTCGAGAATAAGCAAGTTGACAGGCTCGAGAAGGAGCCTGATCATTGCCAGGCGGGAACGTTCTCCTCCGCTGAGCACCTTGACCTTCTTCTCCGACACCTCACCGCCAAACATGAACGCACCGAGGAGGTCGTTTATCTTCAGCCGCATGTCGCCTGTGGCAACCTGGTCGATGGTGTCGTAAATGGAAAGCGACTCGTCGAGCATCTGGGCTTGGTTCTGTGCGAAATAGCCTATCTCAATGTTGTGCCCTATTTTGAGTTTGCCGGTAAAAGGTATCTCACCCATGATACACTTCACGAGCGTCGACTTTCCTTCACCGTTCTTGCCTACGAAAGCTACCTTTTCGCCACGCTTAATGGTGAGGTTGACGTGCGAGAATATGGTGTGGTCGCCATAAGACTTTTCCACCTCGTCGCATATCACTGGGTAATCTCCCGAGCGCAGGCAAGGGGGGAACTTCAGACGCATGGCCTTGTTGTCCACCTCGTCTATCTCGATGGGCTCTATCTTTTCAAGTTGCCTTATCTTTTGCTGAACCTGCACGGCTTTCGTGGCCTGATATCTGAACCTTTCTATGAAAGCCTTGGCATCGGCAATCTCCTTCTGCTGGTTCTGCCAGGCGCGTAACTGTTGCTCGCGGCGTTCCTGTCTAAGCACAAGATACTGGTCGTAAGGCACTCTATAATCTTCGATATGTCCGCAGGTTATCTCTATCGTGCGGTTGGTTATATTGTTTATAAAAGCACGGTCGTGGCTGACGAGAAGCAAGGCTGCCTGAGAGTTCATGATAAACTGCTCCAGCCACTGAATAGACTCAATGTCGAGGTGGTTGGTCGGTTCGTCGAGAAGCAGCACGTCGGGCTTGCGCAACAATATTTTGGCCAATTCGATACGCATGCGCCAACCTCCGGAAAACTCGCGAGTAGGACGGTCGAAGTCGGTGCGGTCGAAGCCCAGTCCGGTGAGTGTACGCTCTATGTCTGCCTCATAATTGTCGCCTCCCATAAGCTGATACCTCTCATGCTCTTGCGTGAAGCGCTCTACAAGCTGCATATAAGATTCGCTGTCATAGTCGGTACGGTCGGCCATCTCCTGCTCCATCTTCTTCAGTTCGGCCTGCATCTTGTTGCGTCCCGAAAAAGCCTTGCGCGTTTCTTCTATTACGGTGGTGTCGTCCGACAGTTTCATCACCTGTGGCAGATAGCCTATCTCGCATTCGTTGGGAATGCCTATAGTGCCGGACGTCGGCTTCTGCATGCCACAGATGATTTTCAGCATCGTAGACTTGCCTGCCCCATTCTTGCCAACAAGCGCTATGCGGTCGCGGTCGTTTATGACATAGCTGACATCGTGAAACAACGGGCGGGTGCCAAACTCTACATTCAATTGATCTACTGAAATCATTTTTACCTTACCTTGTCTTTTCTTTTCGAATGCAAAGGTAGTAATATTATTGCGATTAATGTTGGCAGAATGAAAGAAAACAATTACTTTTGCATAACTATAAACGAAAGAATCTCAACAATTACACATTAAAACAATACACAATGAAAGCAATTAGCACAAGCAAGGCTCCTGGAGCCATCGGTCCTTACAGTCAGGCAATACGCACTGGAAACCTTATCTTCGTCAGCGGACAACTGCCGGTAGACCCTGCAACGGGCAACTTCCCCGAGGGTGGCATCAAGGAACTGACACGCCAGAGCCTGTCAAACATCAAGGCCATTCTTGAGGCTGAGGGCACCGACATGTCTCACGTAGTAAAGACAACGGTCTTCCTTGCCGACATGGCCGACTTCGCCGACATGAACGAGGTGTATGCCACATTCTTCACATCTCCTTTCCCAGCTCGCTCTGCCGTGGCAATAAAGACTCTTCCAAAGAACGCACGTATCGAAATAGAGTGCATCGCGGAAATCTAAAGGGTGGTAATTTATAAAACCACACTAAACATAACTTTTGCGACTTCTGCCCCAATCAACGTGGTTGGGCAGAAGTCGTAACTATACATCATTATGGGAAAAGGAAAACTACAGAAATTCGCTGAGATGGAGACTTTCAAGAATGTCTTTCAATATCCATTCTCAGTTATAAGCGACGTGCCATTCGAGATGAAAGGCCATTGGCGCGAGCAATATTTCAAAAACGACAACCCCATCGTTCTCGAGCTTGGATGCGGAAGGGGTGAATATGCAGTCGGCCTGGCAAGGAGATACCCCGACGTGAATTTCATAGGGGTCGACATCAAGGGCGCACGAATGTACACCGGAGCAAAGCAGGCCCTGGAAGAGAAACTCGACAATGTGGCTTTCCTCAGGACAAGCATTGAGATAATCGACAGGTTCTTCACAAAGGATGAAGTACAGGAGATTTGGCTCACATTTTCCGACCCACAAATGAAGAATCCGCGCAAGCGGCTCACCTCGTCATATTTCATGGAGCGGTATCGCCGTTTCCTTGTCGACGGTGGCATTGTGAACCTCAAGACGGATTCCAACTTCCTCTTCACTTACACCCGATTCCTGGTGGAGAACAACAACTTGCCGGTTGACTATTGCACAGAGGACTTATACCACTCCACGCCGGAGGGCTTGCAGGGCTCGCCGCTTCTCGACATCCATACTTATTATGAGGGGATGTGGATGGAACGTGGCTTGAACATCCGCTACTTGCGTTTCCGCTTGCCGCAAGAAGGCATATTGCAGGAGCCTGACGTGGAGATTCCACTCGACGAATACCGCAGCTACCACAGGGAAAAGAGAAGCCCGAAAGACACAGCTAAATAAACAAGCCTGCAAAAATGCAAGTGGCAGGTGAAAGACATCGAATACAACAAAGGCAACTTTGTAAAGCATTTTAAGGGTCTATGTTGATTTGTGTGGGTGAAATATTGCGTTATAATCTTTCTTATTGATTTTTACTACACGAATCAACATATAACCTAAAATATTAATGAGAGATTAACGAATGATTAATGATGATTACACGTTCAAAACAACTTAACATTAATCGCCGTTAATCTTCCGTTAATCCGACATTAATCTTTCTTGGGGCTATGTTGAGTGTGGAAAAAGAAATGTGAGAAAGAAAACGCCCACACGAATCAGCATAGAACCAGTAAACATTAAACAATAAACATTAAACATTAACAAAATTCTCAACAAAAGGCTCTCTGAGAATCGATTTTTTCGAAAAACTTTTCCCCTCGTGCGGATTTGAGCGATTTTTGCAAGTTTTTCATAACTTCTTAACCAATAGGCCGTTACACTTTTCACAGTCTAAAACATGGCCTAAATCGCAGCTCCGGATTCGGCTTTACGTTAGAATCGCGATGCCTTTACGTTAGAATCGCAGCGGCTTTACG
>CAZXGQ010000024.1:17813-30700 GCA_964640415.1 uncultured Prevotella sp. | reverse complement strand
CGTTCTAAATGGTGTGCCCCTCAAGTGTTAAAATCTTGCTATAAATCTTTACATTCACAGCACACAAAGAGGTTTTGTTTTATCCGACACATCACTCCAAATGTCGGATGAGCCAGAAAAATGCCAGTGCCATTGGGAACAATGGCAACACATACCATATAAAAATGGCAAATCCCCGACTCAGCGCTCTGAGTTGGGGATTTGTGTTAACCTAAAACTAACTTTTAAACCTAAAAACTAAAAACCTATATGAAACAATCTACTAACCTAAACTGTGTATATGAAAAGTCTATTGATATATAATCTTCTCACGAAGACCCTATATCTTGTTTGACACTGCAAAATTAGCCAATAAAAGAATATGCACCAAATATACTCTATAGGTTTTTGTATCTTTTCCAATTAATTTTGACTTACGTCAAAGTTATAAACATAAGCACATAATCGTTAACACTCGTTTATAATCATAACAACTCTAAAATTTACTATATGTCAGCTTATCAGGTGTTAACGACGACATTTTGTTATTGTGTGTGCGCACACAAGCATTTGACCTATATCAAAAATAAGACAGAAAAAAGAATAAAACGGGAAAAATAATTTGAGCCTACTGGAATTCTGCCTACCTTTGCAGTGTCAAAAGGAAAAAGGAACTTCTGATAAAGAGTTCAGCCCTCGTGAGAAGGTTATTCCAGAAATGACTTATAACATTTGAAGATTAGTAGATTGTTTCATATAGGTTTTTAGTTTTTAGGTTTAAAGTTAGTTTTTAGGTTTTCATTAGGTCTTAGTTAGTTTTTGGTAAATAGATTAAGATTGGTTTTTAGGTTAACACAAATCCCCAACTCAGAGAGCTGAGCTGGGGATTTGCTTTTTTATGCTGTCCATAAAAAACTATTGGTATCCGGAAAACTTACCGTTTACATAAAATGCGTGGGCCGACGGCTCAATCTGCACACGTTTTCTTGTCCACAAAAGGCACAGATGGGGCACGAAAGTTCAAGGACACGAAATTTCGGCTTAGCCGATTACGCATACCAACATTTTTTCCTCACCGTTTGTTTCACGCTTTGCAGAGGCAGGGCTGACAATGAAGCCGTTTGGCGATTGCAATGGCAACGCAACAAGGGTAAACCCGCAAGCCGAGCATTACATTTTAACCTTGACACACAGGCTTTTGCGTTAAAATCAAAACTCAAGGCATTTCAACAACTTTGCCCCTGCAAAGGGCGCATAATTCAACCTTTCATAACGAATTATACGCCCTTTACAGGGGCAATGTCTGAAAAGCGTAGGAGTCTTCCCCTACCCTATAATCTGTCGTCCCCAAGGGACTTGTTGCCTGCGGTATTTCTACCGTACAGCAATTATTTTCTTGATTATTCTGACTGCCTGTCCTCAAACGCAGCTTTCTCAGCCGCAGCGATTATATCCTCACGATCGCCTTCTTTCTGAGATGTGATGGCATCACGCTCCTCTGTCATGGCACTCTCCTGCTCAGAGTAGACATGCTCGCGGAAAGCCGTCTCGTGCTTTGCCTCGTTGCCTTCAGGAGCCGTGGCGTTCATGAATACCTGCGTAGAGTCGATGTTTGGAAGAGCGTTTACGGGTTCTTCCTCCATCTTGGTGCGCTCACCCTTTGCTTTGAACACGGCATCGATGAACTGCGGCTCACGCTTCAGTTTCTCAAGCGTGTCCTTGGAAGCCTTTTGCTGGCTTTCCTTCTTTGAGAATCCGTCGCCCTTGCAGCCTTCAATGCCCTCAAGCATTATCTGATAGCTGAAAATAGGGTTGCCGTCACTGTCCTTGCTGCTGTTCAACAGCTTGAAGTCGAGCTGGACCTTGTTTTTCTGCGTCCACTCAATGAGCTTCGACTTGAAGTTCACCTCCTTGTAGGCCACCTTGTCGATGTTGATGATGTCGGAGAGTATGCGCTTCTTGATGAACGTCATGCAGGCGTCGTAACCTCTGTCAAGGTATAGCGCACCGACGAGAGCCTCGAAGGCGTTGCCTCCAAGATAGCTGTTGTGGGTATTTGAGCGGCTGCTGGAGAGAATGAGGTTGCATATGCCCATCTCTTTTGCCAACTTGTTGAGCGTATCACGCTGCACGAGTTTCGACCTCGTGTTGGTAAGGAAACCCTCGCGCTTTCCCGGGAAATGGCGGAAAACAATGTCGCCTACAGCACAGTCGAGCACGGCATCGCCAAGGAATTCCAGTCGTTCGTTGTTGACAGGCTTTCCCTTGTTGTTGCGGTGCCTGACGCTTTTGTGCATCAGCGCAATCTTATAATAAGAAATATTGTGAGGATATACCCCTATTATGGAATACAACGAAGAATAAAGCTCCTTCTCCTTTCGGAAAGGGAGCTTTATACGGTCTATTATGTTGATTAACATAAATAGTTATTCAGCAAATTTCTTGAAGATGACACAAGCGTTGTGTCCGCCGAATCCAAACGTGTTGGAAAGAGCGGCGCGCACCTCGCGCTTCTGCGGCTTGTTGAACGTGAAGTTCAAGTTATAGTCGAGATCCGGGTCATCATCGCCTTCCTCATGGTTGATTGTTGGTGGCACCACGTCGTTTACAATGCTCAATACGCTGAACATGGCCTCTGCTGCGCCAGCTGCGCCAAGCATGTGGCCGGTCATCGACTTCGTAGAAGAAATGTTGAGTTTGTAAGCGTCGTCTCCGAAGAGATCCTTGATGGCCTTAGCCTCCGACAGGTCACCCACGTGGGTAGAAGTGCCGTGCACGTTGATGTAGTCGATGTCGGATGTTGACATACCTGCATCCTTCAATGCTTCCTGCATGACGAGCTTTGCTCCGAGTCCCTCAGGGTGTGAGGCTGTGATGTGGTAAGCGTCAGCGCTCATACCTGAACCGGCCATTTCAGCGTAGATGTGTGCACCACGCTTCTTGGCGTGCTCCAGCGTCTCGAGAACGAGACAAGCCGAACCCTCACCCATCACGAAACCGTCGCGGCTGCCGCTGAACGGACGGCTGGCGTGCTCAGGATCGTCGTTGCGTGGAGACAAGGCCTTCATGGAGCAGAAACCTCCAAGACCACACTCGGTGATAGCCGCTTCAGCGCCTCCGGCCAAGATGATATCCGCCTTTCCAAGACGCAACAGGTTGAATGCGTCGGCAAGGGCATGGGAAGAAGATGCGCAAGCGCTTGTCGTCACATAGTTGGGACCATGGAATCCGAAATGGATGCTGATCTGACCTGCTGTGATGTCGGAAATCATTTTGGGGATGAAGAACGGGCTGAACTTGGGGGCATCATCTAAATGCTGGGCATAGTATGTCACCTCTTCCTGAAAAGTCTGTATGCCGCCAATGCCAATGCCATAGACCACGCCAACGCGGTTCTTGTCGACAGTGTCGAGGTCAATCTTAGAGTCGGCCACAGCCTGAACAGCCGCTGCCATGCCAAGTTGTGTGCAACGGTCCATCTTGCGGGCTTCCTTGCGGTCGATATAGTCGGCAGCCTTAAAGCCCTTAACCTCACAAGCGAACTGAGTTCTGAACTTGGAAGGGTCAAAAAGTGTAATAGGAGCTGCACCGCTCTTGCCTTCAAGGATATTTTTCCATGTCTCCTCGGCACTGTTGCCGAGCGGAGTGAGAGCGCCAAGTCCTGTTACTACTACTCTGTTCAATTCCATTTGAAAAACTTTCGTTAATACAAAAAAAGCGTTTAATGGCTATTCATTAAACGCTGGGCATGACGCCAAATTTATTTACTTGGCGTTCTCGTTGATGTAGTTGATGGCATCCTGGACAGTCTGGATTGTCTCAGCCTTGTCGTCAGGGATAGAGATGCCGAACTCCTTCTCAAACTCCATGATGAGCTCGACAGTGTCGAGAGAGTCTGCACCGAGGTCGTTGGTGAAACTTGCCTCTGCCTTAACGTCTGCCTCGTCAACACCAAGCTTATCTACGATGATTGCCTTAACCTTTGATTCAATTTCTGACATAATTGTAGTCTTTTATTTTATTAATTAATAATTGATTGTCAATACATTTTTTCTCAAAAACGTGTGCAAAGTAAGTAACTTTTCGGCAATTACGCAAATAAAACATTGAAAAAGTGAAGCAACAATGCACAATCAATGGTACACTGTGCACTTTTCACGCCTTTTCAATTGATATATATCACCCTTCGCGCGTTATTAATCTGTGAAAAGGTTGGATAGTTCGAAATAAGTTATTAATTTTGCAAAAATCTAAAGACAATTAATTCAAGTATGTCATTTACTCAGAAATGTAATGAAATCTTCAATAAAAGCATTGAGGATTACCACGTTAAAAACAATATCGACACCCCTATCAGCAACCCTTACGGGCACGACACGATAGAGAACCGTCTTTACCTTAAATGCTGGATCGATTGCGTGCAATGGCATATGGAGGACATCATCCGTGACCCACACATCGACCCGCAGGAAGGCATGCAGCTCAAACACCGCATCGACCGCTCAAACCAGGACCGCACCGACCTTGTTGAGCAGATTGACTCGTGGTTCAGACAGCATTTCTCTGATGTTATGCCGAAGCCAGAAGCCCGCCTGAACACAGAAAGTCCGGCGTGGGCAGTGGACAGGCTGTCGATACTTGCCTTGAAGATCTACCACATGAGGGAGCAGGTAAACCGCCAGGACGCCACTCCGCAGCACCGTGAGATGTGCAACGGAAAGCTCAACGTGCTCTTGGAGCAGCAAAAAGACCTGTCGCTCGCCATCGACCAGTTGCTGGACAACATCAAGGAGGGAAGGATATACATGAAAGTGTACAGACAGATGAAGATGTACAACGATCCGAGTACCAATCCCATACTCTATCAAAAGAAGTGAAGACCGACCATATACTCATAATACGTTTCTCCGCCATGGGCGATATTGCCATGACGGTTCCTGTGGTATATGCCCTCGCGAAGGAATATCCCAACCTGCGGGTAACAATGCTCTCGCAGCCCTTCGCAAGACCTCTCTTCGAGAATCTCGCACCCAATGTCAGCTTCATGGAGGCTGACATTAAAAAGGAATATAAGGGAATAACGGGACTCAACGCTCTTTACAGACGGTTGGCGGCAAAGCAGTTTACGGCGATTGCCGATTTGCACAACGTGTTGAGATCCAGTTATCTCCGCATGAGATTCAACCTAAGCCAAAACAAAGTGGCCCACCTCGACAAGCACCGTAGCCTGAGAAAACATCTCACTGCGGCGAAAAACAAGGTGATGGAGCCTATACCAACCTCTTTCGACAACTATAAAGATGTGTTCGCCAAATTGGGCTATCCAATAAAGAGCATCGACTTCAAGTCGGTATTTCCTTCCAAAGGTCCGTTGCGACAGCTTCCTGCCGAAATAGGCGAGAAAAAAGATTTCCAACAATGGATTGGCATAGCGCCTTTTGCGGCTCATGAGGGCAAGGCTTATCCGCTCGACGAGATGGAGAAGGTCGTCGACGGCATTCTGAAGCGCCATCCCTCAGCACGTGTTTTCCTCTTCGGCGGCGGAAGACACGAAACCGAACTATTGAAAGGCATGGCCTGCAGGCACAAATATTGCACCGTAGTGCCAGGCTTGCTGCACGGCTTGCGCGAGGAACTCATACTCATGAGCAATCTCGACGTGATGGTGAGCATGGACTCAGCCAACATGCACCTAGCCTCGCTTACAGGCACACCGGTGGTGAGCGTATGGGGAGCTACCCATCCCTACGCCGGATTCATGGGGTGGAACCAGAAAGAGGAAAATGCGGTACAGGTGCCGCTACCGTGCCGCCCGTGCTCCATCTTCGGCAACAAACCATGCCAAAGAGGCGATTACGCTTGCCTGCGACAAATAGAACCTTTGACAATTGTGCAGAAAATAGAGAAAATCTTATAAACAACTACGGTGTTGATAACACTGTGGAAAAGGCGTTGATAAGGCTGTGGAAAACTATTGAGATTTCCACAGCCTTATTGTTTTAGCCTAACCACAGGGGATATCAACATGGTTATAAAAGCATTATCAAGCCATATTCAACACGTTTTCACAGGTAAAAGTTATTCAACTTATACTTATCAACATGTTAACGATTTTGTGGAAAACCATGTAAAGGTCTATAAGAAAGCTCTTTGATATTATAAACGGATGTATATAATCTCGTCTCTACGGTTTATAATTAAAAAGACAAATATTCTTGAAAGAAAGTATCAACATATCAACAGGCTATCATCATCTTATTATTTTTCTTTTTAATTTTAAAATAGAATAGATAATAATAATAAGGTTGCAGAAAAACGTTAACTTTGCATCCATGCAAGGATTGTCTATTCTTATTCCAGTCTTTCGGGACTCATGTGTGGCGCAGGTAAAGACATTGAGCTGTCAATGCCAGCGTCTGGACATGCTATGGGAAATAGTTGTGGCAGACGACGGCACACCGTCGCCTTGTGATGCCTTGAACGATGAAATAGGCTCTATGCCGTGTTGCAGGCTTATCAAGCGTACGGAAAACGTCGGCAGAGCGGCTATAAGAAACTTTCTCGCTCGTGAGGCACGGTTCGACACATTATTATATATAGACGCAGGAATGATGCCCTCTGAGGGTTTTGTCGACGCTTATGTGAAAAACATGGGAAAGGCAAATGTTGTTTGCGGGAGTATAGGCGTGGCTGAAGACAGTGTTGACTTGCACAATCTCAGGTGCCTTAACGAACTGAAGGCAAGAAAACACTATTCGGTGGAGAAAAGCAATGAGCATCCGTACAAGAATTTCCATTCTGGCAACTTCATGGTTTGCAGGCAGGTTGTGCTCGATAACCCTTTCCGTGAGGATATAAAGACCTACGGCTATGAGGATACGATCTTCGGCAAAGAATTGGCAGACAGGCACATAAGCATTGTTCATATAGACATTCCTCTGTTGTTTGTAAGGTTTGAGAGCAACCGGCGTTTTCTTGAAAAGACAGAAGAAGCCATGCTTACACTATATGCTTACAGGCAAGAACTGAAAGGCTACTCTGCCCTACTCTACCTTGTAGACTGTCTACAAAGTTATCATCTATTGTGGATAACTGTGTGGATAAACCGGTTGACAAGTATTGCTGTAAGGCGCAGGCTTATGGGAGACAAGCCCAGCCTGTTTCTATACAATATCTTCAGAGTGTACTGTCTTTCAACTAATTATAGAAATAGTAACAACAAACACCAATGGAAAAAATAGAAGAAAAGAAAGAACAAATATTAATAAGCATAACTGGACAAGACCGACCTGGCCTAACGGCGTCTGTCATGGCCATATTGGCGAAGTATGAAGCCAAAGTGCTCGACATAGGCCAGGCGGACATTCATTCAACCTTGTCGCTCGGCATCCTGCTGCGGCTCGGTGGCATGCACTCGTGGCAATTGATGAAGGAACTGCTCTTCAAGGCTACGGAGTTGGGAGTACACATAGAGTTTTCGCCAATCAGCGACGACGAGTATGAGAATTGGGTGAACCAGCAAGGCAAGAACCGATACATACTCACCATCATTGGCCGTTCGCTTTCGGCACGGAAGATAGAGGCCACCACGAAGATAATAGCCAACCAAGGGTTGAACATCGACTCCATATTGCGCCTCACTGGCAGAAGGAGCATAAAGCAGCCCCAGCGAAACGTCAGAGCCTGCATACAGTTTTCGCTGCGCGGCAATCCTGCCGACACGGCAGCCATGCAGAAGGAACTGATGAACATGTCGCAGGAGATGGCGATGGACTTTTCGTTCCAGCACGATGACATGTATCGCAGAATGAGGAGACTGATATGCTTCGACATGGACTCTACGCTCATACAGACAGAATGTATCGATGAGCTGGCAAAGCGCGCTGGAGTTGGCGACAAAGTGGCGGAAATCACTGCGCGCGCCATGCGTGGGGAAATAGACTTCAAGGAGAGTTTCAAGGAGCGCGTGGCGTTGTTGAAAGGCCTCGATGCAAGCGTGATGAAAGAAATAGCAGAAAGCCTGCCTATCACCGAAGGGACAGACAGGCTCATGAGCGTGCTTAAGACTTGCGGATACAAAATAGCCATCCTCAGCGGAGGCTTCACTTATTTCGGCGAATATCTGCGCAAGAAATATGGCGTTGACTATGTTTATGCCAACGAACTGGAAATTGGCGATGACGGCAAGCTGACAGGCAAATATGTAGGCGACATAGTAGACGGCCATCGCAAGGCAGAACTTCTCAAGCTAATAGCCCAGGTTGAAAAGGTTAACATTGCCCAAACAATTGCCGTGGGCGATGGTGCCAACGACTTGCCTATGATCGGTGAGGCAGGACTCGGCATTGCCTTCCATGCCAAGCCTCGTGTGGCTGCCAATGCCAAACAGAGCATCAACACGGTGGGAATAGACGGCATTCTCTATTTCCTTGGTTTCAAGGACAGCTACTTAGGCGACCAGGGCAAAATGTAGGCTAATAAAAGTATGAGCAGGCAACTTTGGATAGACGTGCTTCGCGGGTTCTGTATGGTGATGATTGTCTTCGACCATACCGAGGTATGCTTCACGGGGAATAACATCATACCATACGAACTTTATGTGCCCGATGTCCTAATGACGTTTTTCTTCCTGTCGGGGTATCTTTTCTACCGTCCCCAGGGATTTGATGTGCGACATAAGCTCATGTCGGTGTTGCGGTCATTGGTGGTGCCTTATTTCATCTTTGTCACTCTCCTTGCCCTTCCAAAGGCTTTTCTGCATGGCAATAGCGTCGTGGTTTCGACAATGGCATGGCGGATTGTGTCTGGTCAGGAGTCGTGGTTCATCTCTGCTTTGGCTGTATGCGAACTCGTGTTTAGCCTTATCCTTTGGCTTACAAAAGAGAGAATGCCAGGCTTAATGGTCTTTCTCGCTGTCGCAATGGCATTGGATATTGTACTAGGCTCAGGCAATATGCTGCTTGTGACAGACTATTGGCACATCAATGAGGCTTCTGTGTCTCTAATCTTCATTTTTTTGGGTTATCTATGCCATAGGTATTGTGGATTGCAGTCTTTTTATCTTAGAAAAGGAAAATGGGCCATTGCTGTATCAATGCTTATCGTGGTGTTATTGTGCATGAAGCTATACATGTATGGCCATTTAGTGCATTCTGTGACTGTTAATGCGCTTGTTTGGCCACATGGTTCATTGCTGTCGGTCACTTTATCGGTGCTGTTGTTTTTTGTTCTTTTCAGTAGGATTCCGCAAGGAAAAGCATGTACAGAAACTGTTGCAGTTAGTGCTTTGTCCTGGGTAGGCTGCCATTCACTTGTTTACTATTTCTTTTGCAGTGGCATTCCATCGGCATTGACAATAGCATTGGCTAAGGCTGGTTATTCTTATCAAGGTAACTATTGGGAAGTAATCCCCGTCTTTTTCATCAATATGCTTCTCATCACGGTTGTGGTGTGGATAGTTTATCGCTATTTTCCTTGGATGACAGGAAAACGGCGGCAACCATTATGATGAAAGGCATAAATGGAATGTGAAACCGAGCCTCACCATGACCAGCCAATAAGAGGATGGCTGTGCCTGTTATGACAGTTCCTATAGGTATGGTAAATTCCGCTAATCTACCGCGTTTTATAGCCATCATGATTCCAGCCATGAATAGCGCGAGCAGTGTGTAGTAATATATGAGATTGCAGATTGTAAGCCATTGCGTGGCGTTATAGTTTGGAAAGCTATGCGCTAAAGTCCTCATGTCTATCTCCCCATACATATATTCGCTTTCATTCTTGTTTGGCAGGAAAGCGCAAAAGTTAACGTTGTCGGAAATATAAGTCTTTACCAGCTTCTTAGGCATTTGCCTGATGTACTCCTTTGGATTGTTGATAATCCACTTGATGGTTCTTTTTTGCCATACAGAGTCTTTTTGTATGGCATTATACTCATCGGCTTTGGTATAGTAGTCGTCATTCTCAGGAGAATTGTCCACGCTGTATTGCAGTAGGGCCATCCATCCTGTTTTTGCCTGATAGATACAATGTCCAGTGCGGAGGCAACTCAATGAGGATATGAAAACTATCGCAAGTACATATCCGCATAATGTATTTATCGATGCCTTTTTCCTTTTGCTGATACATTGGAAAAATAGCGTAGGCAATAGAAATACTATTCCCATAGGGCGTATCCAATTGGCAAATGCCATTAGCGTGCCGCCTATGATGTTTTTTTGCTTAAGGGCGGCGAAAATGCCCAGGAGGATGAAAAACGCAAAAGGCAATTCTGATAATGCGGAGGTTGATTCACCATAGTTGGCTGGATAAGCCACATATAGGATGAGCGTTATCATTGCTGCCTTTTCCTTGAATAGAATACAGGCTATTTTGTATACGAGCCATACGGAGCATCCTTTCATTAAGGAATAAACGCATAGCAAAGGCGTGATGCTTCCAAATAGTTTCAGTGACAAGGCTACAAGGTTTATCGCGCCGACATTCCAAATAAATGGTAACTCATTTATTTGTGACGCGACAGGATAAGGCTCATCCATCCGTACGCATTCCTTTGCCAACAAAACATAACCATCACTGTCTGGATATGGAGTATATCCAAACACACACAAGATGATGAATTGCAGCAAGGTGAATATGATAATAGTAGTTGCTGTTATCAATTGACGATGGCTATTTTGCATACTACACCCTTTTCACCTCCACTTGTTGCTACTTCCACCATATATACGCCGCTTGCCACGCGTCGTCCTGCACGGTCAAGGCCATACCATTTGTATTGTCCGTTCTCGGATGTGCCTTCGTTGACCAGCGTGCCGCTGCTTGTTACAATCTTGACCGATGAGCCACTTTCCAGTCCTGTGATGGTGATTGCTCCGGAATAGTCTGGGCGTACTGGGTTGGGGTATGCCCAGACATTGTCTTTGGTCATCCCATCGCTGTTGTCAGCGAAATTAGGAGTATAAGAGCACAGCCCCTTGTCGGTGCCAATGTAAAACTCTCCAGTCAGTTCATTGTATGCCAATGAGAGAATGTTGTCAGAAAGCAATTTGCTGTTGGTGCTTGTAAAGTGGGCAAGCGTGGTGATATTGTCAGAGTCTATTATGTATAGTCCATTTGTAGTTCCAAACCATTTTCTATTGTTATTGTCTATGTATATGCAACGGGTGTCCACGCTGGACAATAGGTAGTCGGCGTAGTTAGTGCCATCGTTTCGTGGCACTTTTATCTGATTGTATACAGGTGATGACGCGTCTATTTGGTCAGATGGAAGCATGAAAGGCCCACAGTCTGTGCATATCCACATGTTTTGATTTTTGTCCTCGGCTATGGCGTGTACATACCATACTGGTTGTATCTCGGTGCCATCTTCATTTACGAACGGTGCCAAGAAACTCTTTAGGGTATTAGTATCACTTTGATAGAGATAGAATGACGGAGTGTTGAAATAGTCGTTTACGAACCAAATGAGATTGCGACTATCAGTCATCAAGCCTTTCATTGCACCAAGGCTTTGCGGATCAGTGAAAAGGTTTTTGAACTTCATCAAATCCTTTTGCTCATGCGTCACCCATTGTCCGTCTTTGGTGTATTCCAGGATTGATTGTGTCGGTGCCTGGCTGTTGAGTGCCCATAGGTTTCCGTCTTTGTCGTACATCACGCTGAAGACCATTTCATAGTCTTGGCTCTTCTTGTCGAACATCTCTATGGGCGAGTTCTTGTGGTTCCACAGTTTTATGAAGTTGCCGTTCTCAAACTCATAAACACCGCTTCTCGTTCCTGCCATGACGTGATTTTCATCGCGTGGGTCGACGTCGAGGCTCATTACGTCTTGATAGTTGATACCAGTGGAAGAAGCCATATCGTCTTGATAGACAGTCCATTTGTCATTGTCCAATACCTGTAAGCATCCTGGCTCATAGTTGAAAGAACCACCGCAACTGTACAGTTTTCCGTTGTGCGTTTTCATGAACCCGAATAGGTTGTATTTGGGGCCGTCGGGTTTTACCTTGTTTACGGTGGCAAGCAGGTCAGCATCAATGGTCTTGGGGCGTGCCGTGAAGTCGCCTATGTGTGTCCATTGGTTCGGATTGAGGAGGTTGGAGGTAAGTTCGGCACGGTAGAGACCGTTCGTGGAGCTAGCGGCATAGATATACTTGTTGTCGGTATAGCAATAGTCCACGCGGAAGCCGAGTTGGTAAGTGTCGGTAAACGATTGCTTTGCCACATTGAGCCTTACTATTCCGAAATTGGTAGAGATATAAGCGTCGTTTCCACAGATATCCACACTGTTGATGGACTTATCCACAGTCATCGACGTGTTCATGTATGCCGGCATGTTTACCACGTCGTCATTCTGTGAGAGTAAGTCTATGTTGTAGTCGTCATACACAATGACAAGCTTCTTGGCGGTCTTGCACCAGGCTATGTTTGATATTTCACAGTCGGAGAGCACCGTGGTCTTGTCGTATGTTCTCACCTCCTGGTCTTGCGTGTTGTAACTGAACAGTCCGCCTGAGGCCAGAACATATAGCATGCCGTCGTTGGTCTGTTCTATCTCCGTTGGCTCGTAGTAGCTCAGGTATGTCTTCCATTGTGCCGATGCTCCGCAAAGGAATGTGGTCAACAACAAGACACACAAAAATATTTTTCTTCCTGTCATAGTTATCAATATAAGTTCCACAAAGATAACGGATAATCACAAAAAAAAATTGTCCACGAAGGACACGGAATACACGAAAAATAAATACCCTAAAATGATTATGTCCACGAAGAACACGGAAGACACGAAAAAATAAATACCCTAAAATGATTATGTCCACGAAGAACACGGAAGACACGAAAAAATAAATACCCTAAAATGATTATGTCCACGAAGAACACGGAAGACACGAAAAAATAAATACCCT
>CAZXGQ010000024.1:0-17713 GCA_964640415.1 uncultured Prevotella sp. | reverse complement strand
ATACCCTAAAATGATTATGTCCACGAAGAACACGGAAGACACGAAAAAATAAATATCCTAAAATGATTATGTCCACGAAGAACACGGAAGACACGAAAAAATAAATACCCTAAACGAAGGTCACGGAAAGAATTAAAGAACTATTCTTTTTGTTTTAAGTGTGGCCTCACCGAAGTTTATCAATAATCCAAGTGGATAACTTGTTGCTTTCAGATAGTTGATTACTTGAGCATAATGGTTGACATCCATAGTAGACAATGCTTTCAGTTCTACTATGATGTTTCCATAGCACACGTAATCAGCAATATAATAATGTTCAAGGACATAACCTTTGTATTTTATGGAAAGTCTCTTTTCTCTCTCATAAGGTATGTTTCTTTGAGAAAACTCTATGGCAAGGGCATCGCTATATACTCCTTCTAAAAATCCACTTCCGAGGTTTTTGTGTACCTCAATAGCGGCTCCTATGATATTATAAGATTCTTCTTGAAATATCATTTCACCTTCCATTTTATATTGATTTTTTTTAGTGTTTACCGTGTCCTTTGTGGATAATATTCTTTTCCTTATTTTTTCGTGTTTTCTGTGTCTTTCGTGGACATAATCATTTTAGAGTCTTTATTTTTTCGTGTTTTCCGTGTTTTTCGTGGACCTTACTATATTCGTGGATTATTCTTCGTTCATGAGCCAGTCGGCAAGTTTCTGCACGGCCTTGGCTCTGTGGCTTATTTTGTTTTTCACCTCTTCTCCAAGTTCCGCGAAGCTCTTGTCGTAGCCTTCCGGAATGAAGACAGGGTCATAGCCGAAGCCCTCTGTGCCATGCTTCTCATAGGCAATGCTACCTTCCACGGTGCCCTCGAAACGGTATTCGCGCGAGCATAGAGGATTGCCCCCTTCCATCTGTATGAGCGAGATGACCGTGCGGAAACGGGCCTTGCGGTTAGTGTTGTCGCCGAGCCTGTCGAGCAGCTTTCTCATGTTGGCCTCACTGTCGTGGTCGGTGCCTTCGGCGTAGCGGGCAGAATGAACCCCTGGCTCGCCGTTGAGCGCATCAACCTCAAGACCGGTGTCATCGGCGAAGCAGCCTATGTGGTACTTGTCGAATACGTATTCGGCCTTCTGATGTGCGTTGGCTTCCAGCGAGTTGCCAGTCTCAGGAATATCCTCATGGCATCCTATGTCGGCAAGTGAGACAATCTCAAATGTCGGCCCGAGAATCTCCCTTATTTCCTGGAGTTTGTGCGCGTTATTGGTCGCAAATACTATTTTCATTTGTTGTATATCCGTTTGTTTTGTCCTTTTTGTCCTTTGGCAATGTTACCTTCACGTGGTCGAAGCCCTCACCATATACGCCGATGACCGAGCTCTGCGACACGAAGGCGTTGGGGTCTATCATCTTTATAAGACGGAATATCGGTGTACTTTCACGCTTGCGTGCAAGTATGCAGAGCACCTTCATCTCCTGCCCCGTGTACCAGCCGTGACCGTCGAGGATGGTCACGCCACGGTCGAGCTGTGTGCCAATGGCATCGGCTATCTCCTGGCTCTTCTTTGAAAAAATCATGAACTGCACCGACTCGCGGCGCACGTTCATCACGTGGTCGAGCATGAAGTTCTCCACAACCATGGTGCACAAGCCGAACATGACCTTGTGGACCCTGTTTAGGGTGTCACCAAACTGAGGGAAGAACATACAACTTCCGATGATGCACAAGTCGATGGCAAGCAGCACTTGGCCCAGCGAAAAGTTGTAGTACTTGTTTACAGACGCCGCTATGATGTCGGTACCGCCCGTAGAACCGTTGCTCAGGAACACTGTGGCAAGTGCCGTACCTGTGAGCATACAGCCTATGAGCAGCGACATGAAGTCTTGGTTTTCTCCTAATATCTTGATATAGTGCCCGTTGGCATCTGTTGGCATGAGCATTTGGGCGAACCACAGCATGAAATACAGCACGCCGATGGCATAGATGGTCTTCATGAGGAATTTTACGCCCAACACTTTCAGACCCACTATCAACAGTGCTATATTGATAAGGAGATACATGTTCTGGATGGGGAAACCGGTGGCGTAGTAGACAACAGCCGAGATACCGGTCACTCCTCCAGTCACAATCTCGTATGGAAGGAGAAAAAGTGTGAAGGCAAAGGCATAGAGGCACACGCCGAAGGTGATGCCTGCATAGTCCTTTATCTCGTTGAATACTACGCGCTGGTTTATTGTCATTTTACTTGATGATTAGTTAATTAAACAATCTTGTCCCCATCAACACCTGTGGCTTACTTCACCACGATGTTTATTATTCGCTTTGGCACCACGATGACCTTCACAATCTTCTTGCCCTCGGTATACTTGCCGCACCTTTCGTCGGCAAGCGTCTCCTTCTCGATGGTGTCCTTGTCGGCATCGGCGGCGAATGTCTTCTGGAAACGTGCCTTGCCGTTGAAGCTGACGGTCATCTGTATCTCGTTCTCCACCAGGTACTTCTCGTCCCATTCGGGCCACTGCGCGTCGCACACTGTTGTGGTGTTGCCGAGCTGGTGCCACAGCTCTTCGGCGATATGCGGAGCGAAAGGTGCGATGAGCACCACGATGTCGGAAAGCAACTTGCGGTTGTGGCACTTCTGCTGTCCGAGCTCGTTGACGCAAATCATGAATGCCGAAATGGAAGTGTTGTATGAGAATGTTTCAACGTCCTGTGTCACCTTCTTGATGAGCTTGTGCACGCTCTTCAGGCTCTCCTGTGACGGTTCGGCGTCGTCGACGAGGAAGTTGTCGGAACGGTTGTCCCAGAACAGTGCCCACAGCTTCTTCAGGAAGCGGAAGCAACCGTCGATGCCGTTTGTATCCCAAGGCTTTGAAGCCTCCACGGGGCCGAGGAACATCTCGTACAGGCGGAGAGTGTCGGCACCATAGTCGCGCACGATGTCGTCGGGGTTGACCACGTTGTACATCGACTTCGACATCTTCTCTATCGCCCAGCCACACTGGTATTTGCCTTCAGCGCCGTCGGCCGACTTGCTGCCGTCTTCGAAGATGAACTCGGCGTCCTTGTATTCAGGACTCCAGTTTTTGAAAGCCTCAATGTCGAGAATGTCGTTCTTCACGAGGTTTATCCAGACGTGGATAGGTGTCACGTCGCTGTAGTTCTTGCGCTGTCCGAAGCTCACGAACACCGGCTTGTCGGCGGTAGACAGTTCGTTGGCACGATAAACGAAGTTGCTTCGTCCCTGTATCATGCCCTGGTTGACGAGCTTCTGGAACGGCTCTTCCTCGCAGCTCACTCCATAGTCGTGGAGGAACTTGTTCCAGAACCTTGAATATATAAGGTGGCCTGTGGCGTGCTCGGTGCCGCCCACGTAGAGGTCGACGTGGCGCCAATACTCGTCCACGTCCTTGGATACGAGTGCCTTGTCGTTCTTGGGATCCATGTAGCGCAGGTAATAGGCTGAACTGCCGGCGAAGCCTGGCATGGTGTAGAGGTCGAGCGGGAACACGGTCTTGTTGTCTATCTTCGAGTTCTCCACCACCTCGTTGGCTACGGTGTCCCAAGCCCATTTCTTTGCTCTGCCCAATGGTGGCTCGCCGTCTTCTGTCGGCTTATACTCCGTTATCTCAGGCAGTTCCACGGGCAGACACTCCTCTGGCACCATCTTTGGTATGCCGTTGTCGTAGTATACGGGGAACGGCTCGCCCCAATAGCGCTGGCGCGAGAAGATGGCGTCGCGCAGACGGTAGTTGACCTTCACGCGGCCTATGCCCTTTTCGGTGACAAACTTCTTTGTCTTGGCAATGGCCTCTTTCACGGTGCAGCCGTTGAGCGTGAATCCGTCGATGCTCGTGTGGCCCTCACGCGGAGAGTTCATCACGATGCCCTCCTTGGCGTCGAAGCTCTCCTCCGACACGTCGGCACCCTCGATAAGCGGAATGATGGGCAGGTTGAAGTGCTTGGCGAAAGCATAGTCGCGGCTGTCGTGGGCAGGCACTGCCATGATGGCTCCCGTGCCGTAGCCGGCAAGCACATACTCTGAAATCCAGATTGGTATCTCGTCGCCGGTGAATGGGTTGACGGCGTACGAGCCGCTGAACACGCCCGTAACCTTGTGGTCGCTCATGCGGTCGAGCTCGGTGCGGCTCTTCACGTAGTTGAGATATGTCTCCACCTCGGCTTGCTGTTCTGCCGTGGTGACCTGCTTCACATAGTCGCTCTCAGGTGCAAGCACCATGAACGTTACGCCGAACATTGTGTCGGCGCGTGTGGTGAAGATAGTGAACTGTACGTCGGAGTCTTTCACGTCGAACACCACCTCGGTACCTTCAGAGCGTCCTACCCAGTTGCGCTGGGTGTCTGATATGCTGTCGCTCCACTGTATGGTGTCGAGACCGTCGAGCATGCGCTGTGCGTAGGCCGAGGTGCGCAGGCACCATTGGCTCATCTTTTTCTGCACCACGGGGAAGCCGCCGCGTATGGAGACACCCTCCACAACCTCGTCGTTGGCAAGCACCGTGCCAAGGCCGGCGCACCAGTTGACCATGGTCTCGCCCTTGAAGGCAATGCGGTAGTTCATCAGGGTGTCGCTCTTCTGCTTCTCGTCCATGGCGTTCCACTCCTCGGCGGTAAACTGCAAGGTGTCGTCGCTCTGTGCAGCGTTCACGCCCTCGGTACCCTTTTCCTCAAAGTGGCTAATGAGCTTCTCTATCGGCTGAGCCTTCTTCAAGTCGTTGTCGTAATAGGAGTTGAACATCTTCTCGAAGGCCCACTGTGTCCAATGGTAATAGTTTGGGTCGCAGGTCTTTACCTCGCGGTCCCAGTCGAACGAGAAGCCTATTTTGTCGAGCTGCTCGCGATAGTGGTTGATGTTCTGGTTGGTGGTTATTGCAGGATGCTGTCCTGTCTTTATGGCATACTGCTCGGCTGGCAGGCCATAGGCATCGTAGCCCATAGGGTTGAGCACGTTGAAGCCCTTCAGACGCTTGTAGCGTGCGTAGATGTCGGAGGCTATATAGCCAAGTGGATGGCCCACATGCAGTCCTGCGCCAGAAGGGTAAGGAAACATGTTGAGCACATAATATTTTGGTCTGTTGGGGTCTTCCGTCACCTTGTAGGTCTTGTCGTCAACCCACTGTTTCTGCCATTTCTTCTCAATCTCTCTGAAATTGTAATCCATTGCTTTGCTAACTTATTAATTTCTAAATGCAAAGATACGAAGAAATTGGGGAATAATAGTGTAGATTTGCAAGAAACGTTTACAAGAAGTGTGTGTTATCTTGTTTATTTTTATACACTAAATATAGAATATCAGTCAACAGACCGATTGAAATGCAGCTGTTACTGCCTTTTTCTGAGCGCATCCTACAAACGCTGTGGAGCATAACCCACGGATCTGCCTAAACCAGTTGACAAGCGATATATGAAGAAAGCCATGTCTGTGACTCCTTTCACCTGTGTTCGAAACCAGTAATTCTGACATCAAATTTGTAAAAAAATATAGCAAGATTTTAACACTTGAGGGGCATACCATCTAGGACAACCACGGAGGCTCTGAAGTGTTAAAAAGGGCACCTTCAAGCCAATTTTAGCCTCCAAAATCATGAAATCGGGTCGCGATAGTAGCCTTATCGCGTCGCGATTCTAACGTAAAGGCATCGCGATTCTAACGTAAAGGCACTGCGATTCTAACGTAAAGCCGACTCAAGAGCTAAAATTCAGTTCATAGTTTATAACGTAAAAAATCTAACTGCTTGACTATAAGGATATTAGGAAAAATGTTCAAAAATCGCTCAAATGCGCACAAGAGGAAAAGTTTTTCAAAAAAATCGATTTTCAGAGAACCTTTTGTTGTGATTTTTCATCACTAAAGTGAATTCTCCACCCTTCACTCTTCGTCCTTCACTATCTGCGCCATTCGGGATGCGTACTGGCCCTACCCGCCCCTACTGGCAGATAGTTTATCCACTCAAATCAATACAGAACCAAAATATTGTGAACCTCCAAGTCTTTTCTTTAAAAAGGCTTGGAGGTGTTCGGAAAAAACGCTAACTTAGCGACGTAAAGATAAAAGCCATACTGTTATGATATGTTCTGTTGCCAATCCCATATACGACTGCGTGTTCAAGTTCTTGATGGAAGACGAGCGTATAGCCAAGACCGTGCTCTCAGCCCTGCTTAAGAAAGAGGTGGTGAGCGTGGAGATGCGGCGTAATGAGCACCCGAACGTCAACCGCGACAAGATTTCGATGTTCCGCATCGACTTTGCGGCGAGGGTCAAGGAGGATGATGGTACTGTAAGGCTTATCCTCATAGAACTTCAGAAGACGTGGGTAGACACGGAGACGCTCCGCTTCCGCCGCTATCTCGCTGCGCAATACAATGCAGAGGAGAACATGGTGAAGGAAGGCGAGCTGGATGGCTATGCCGTGCCGATGATAGCCGTTTATCTGCTCGGCCACAGGGTCGGCGACATCGACAAGGCGGTGGTGTATGTCACCCACAACACGTTCGATTACGACGGCAGAGTGGTTGAGGGCGGCATGAAAGACCCGTTTATCAACAGCCTTATCCACGACAGCATCATCGTACAGATACCTTTGCTCCACGGCAAGATAAACAACAGGCTCGACAGGGTGCTTAGCGTGTTCGACCAGTCGCAGCGCGACGCCCGAAACCAGCAGATAGTTTGTCTCGACGAGAAGGAATATGCCAATGATTCTGATATGATGTACATCCTGCACCGCTTGAGCCTTGCCGCTATGGATGCCGATGTGCGGCAGGAAATGAACGACGAGGACGAGTTTTTCTCAGTGCTTGAAGCCCGCGACACGCAGGTAATGAAACTCAACGAGCAGCTTGCAAAGAAGCAGGCGCAGCTAAGTGAACAAAAAGCGCAGCTAAGTGAACAGAAAGCGCAGTTAAGTGAACAGAAAGCGCAGCTGAGCGAACAGAAAGCGCAGCTGAGCGAACAGAAAGCGCAGCTAAATGAGAAGCAGGCGAAGCTGAATGAAAAAGACGCACAGATTGCCGAACAAAGGGAACAGATAAAGACGATGGTCAAGGCCATGGTTGACAGTGGAATGCCAATAGCCGTTGTAGCCAAGGCTATGAACAAGTCAGTAGATGAGATAAACGACTTGTTATAGACATGTGTATGCTGTAGGAAAACTGACAGTTATCCTACAGTTGTCCGGCTTCCACTTGCCTCACTATCCGTTCGGTGATGCGGTCGGTGCCGTTGGGGTCGTACGACTTTTTAAGCGATGCTCCGAAAATCCAGGCGAACGACTGGTAGAAGCCGGCGCGGATGGGGCCGAGAAATGCCTTGATGAGGTCGTAGGATGAGTTGTTGCACTCGCGGTCGATGAGCTTGATGAGCAACTTGCCCTGCGAGTAGGTGAGTTTCTTCATGCGGGGCGTGTATTTCTTTTTTATGTCCTGCTCCACCACTTTCATGTGCTCGTCCTTGGCTTTCTTGTTGGGCAGCATCTCCAGATATTCGCCTGTCTCTATGATGATGCGGTCGCATTCCTTGGCTATGGGCAACACCTTCTTTATGTTGTATATCAGGCGGTTGTAGGCGGCACGCTGGCGGTCGCTCTTGAACTCAGGTTGAGGATACACCCAGATGTTGTTGAGCTCCACATATTGTATGGAGTCGCTGCCCTGCTTTACCTTGCCAATCTTCACCATCGGCACAAAAGTAGGGCTGTCCATGTCGACATCACGGTCTTCCGGCTTAATGTCATTGTCGGTTTGTGCCATGGCGAGGATGGGTAACGCAAGGAGCAATATCGTAATCAGTCTTTTCATTGTGTGTAGCTCAACGTGGCGCAAAGTTACAACCTTTTTGCGTAACGGGCATTGAAAATACTATAAAATAAAATGAATATGCAGTATTTCAAGCCTTACAGTTCCTTCTGTGTCTTGTGTCAGGTGCTCTGATGCCGAAACAAAAACAAGGGCTGCCAGTGAACGGTCACGGGCAGCCCTTGCTGTAAAAATGTAAAGCTATTGTTCTCTGTTTCCAGTAATCGGGAAACAGTGGTAAGGCAAGTTTACCATTCCACCTTGTCGCTCAATATTACGCCGTCTGTGGCATCCTCTTCGGTGAATGTGGCACCACGGTATTGCACACAGAGCATCACCATTGGCTCGGTGCTGTTGTTGCGTATAGAACGCTTGCCATCAGGTGCCACCCTTACCACGCTTCCCTCAGCTATAGGGAATACCTTGCCGTCGACCTGGAACTCGCCCTTGCCGCTGAGTACGAAATAGAGCTCCTCGTGGATCTTGTGGGTATGCAGGAAGCCGCTCTCTGTGCCGGGAGCAAACATCTGGAATGAGAAATCGCTGCCCGTGGCGCCAACCAGTGCGCCGCCGAATACCTTTCCGGGTATCTTGAAATCAGGACCAAGATCCAATACGTACTCGCCCAAGTCGCTCAACTTGCCGAAATCAACGGCTGTCACGTTCTCTGCCTTCATAATGTTTTTTGTCTCTTTCATAGCCTTAGAATATTAATGGTTCTTATTATATGGTTGTCTTTATTTTGACAATGCAAAAGTAGCATGATATTTCCACACCCACAAGAGGGCACTTATGCGTGGGTTACTTACCTTGAGGTAACTATTGCTGATTTTCAAGAACCAAGATTTCGGGCTTTTAAATTACTTTAACTTGGAATCAATGCGTTTCATCAGGAAAGTTAGTTACTTTTACACACCATTAGTGATAACAAGGCCATTACAAGCCTAAAAAGACACATTCTAAAAGACAGAAACATGATAGTGGGCAACCAAATAACCGACACCGTTTTCCAAGACTGTCCTATCCGCAATGTCTTGTCGCATATATGCGGCAAGTGGTCGTTGCTGGTCATCTACGTGATGCATAAAAACGACAGCATCCGTTTCAATGCCCTCAACCGGGCCATACCCGACATCTCGCAGAAGGTGCTCACCTCTACCCTACGCTCGCTCGAAACCGACGGCTTCATCACCCGCCAAGTCTATGCTGAGGTGCCGCCAAGAGTGGAGTATTCGCTTACCGACCGCGCACGCTCGTTCATGCCGTTGGTGGAGAGCATGATTGCGTGGGCACAAGACAATATGGCCGGAATATTGAAAGACAGGAAGAAGAAAATATCATGACCTTTTGGCGTGCTTAGGCTTTGCACTGTAAAGCCTAAGCCATTTCAGTGAAAAGCCGGAACACATTTATTATAAGCTTTTACGGAGGTGAATGTCCCTACTCCATCATCTCCCCATACCTTCTGAAAAGTGCTGCCATACGCTCGCTCTCCGTCATCTTCGCTGGGAAGCCGTAGATTTGCATCACAAGGTGGTCGTTCAGTCGGTGCGTACGCATGAACAGCGTGAGCAGGGAGCCGTTGCTCTGCTTGATGTTTTCCTGCTGCTTGAAGCGGATATAGACGGAAGGCTCTTCCAAGCTGAACACGTCAGTGAGAAGCTCTATACAGAAGGTCTGGCTCTCACCTTTCTCGTATCCCCCTACCCTGCCATCGCTTGGCGAACACCGCGGTTGCCGCACTTTGTTGTTTCTCAGTTTTCATAACTTCTCTTATTTGGTAACAGTGCTGACGGGGCGTGTGCCCTCCTTTGTAAAACGGTGAGAGAGGCTGCAATACAGCTTTAGCTATTTCTCGCTGTAGATGACCTGTATCATTGTCTGGCCAACCGCCTTGAGAGCGTTCTTGTCGATGTTGTCCATATTGTCGGCAACGGTGTGCCACGTTGGTCCGAACGAACTCTGCTGACAGGCTGGGTAATAAGGAATTACGTCTATGCAAGGTATCTTTGCCGTCTGGTTCACGGGCATGTGGTCGTCGGTAATCATTCCACCCTCATCGTTGGGGAAGAACGAGCCGTAGCCGGCTTGCCTTGCGGCACGCCACACCTTTTTCACTATGCTAGAAGCATATTGCATCGACATGCCCTCACGATAGAACTGTGCGCCCTGTCCGCCAACCATGTCGAGCAGGATGCCGTAGCGCGGGGCGTAGCCGTGAGGAATGTTCTCAGCCCAATATTGTGCGCCAAGAGCAAACGATGAGCCGTCGTCCTGTGTGTCGCTCCACTGTGGCACGCCATAGTCCTCAGCGTCGAAGCACACGAAATCGATGCCAATGGCGGGCTTCTGCCCTGATGTCTTGAGCTGTCTTGCCAGTTCAAGCATCACCGCCACACCGCTTGCCGCATCGTTGGCGGCAATGATGGGCTTGTGCCAGTTGAGCGAGTCGGGATCGTTGTCGGCCCAGGGGCGTGAGTCCCAGTGGGCGCAGACGAGTATGCGCGTGGTGGCTTGCGGGTTATAGCGTGCTATGACGTTGGTAGAGTGGAGGTTAGTGCCGTCCCAACCCTTGAGGTCGGCACTTTGCAACGTAACCTCGCAGCCATACTGCTTGAACTTTTTCTCAATCCACTTGAGGCATTTCTCATGGCCGTCGCTGTTCATAGCCCTTGGCCCGAAGTCGCATTGTGCCTTGGTGAAGGCATAGGCCGAGTCGGCGTTGAATGCCGGCCCAACGGGTTGTATCTTCTCAACCTCCTCGGTCTCTTCAATGTTCTCCACATCGTTGTGGGCGAGTGGGCCGCAGGTGAAGAGCCATGCGGCAACGGCACAGACTATAGCTATCACGATGATTATGATGATTTTCTTTTTCATGACTGTTTCTTGTTTGATTGCACTTGCGCCATCACGCGCAACCAGTTTCCGCCCCAAATCTTTGCTATGTCGCGCTCGGAATAGCGGCGCCGGAGCAGCTGCAGCGTGAAGTTGATAAGCTCTGATGCGTCGGCGCAACCCCGCACGGTGCCGTCGCCGTCGAAGTCGGTACCTACGCCCACGTGGTCGATGCCCATGACGTCGATGGCGTGTTCGAGATGGTTGACCACGTCGATGATAGTGGCTTCGGACGTGTCTTTCTGCAGGAATCCGTGGTAGAACGTGGTGTGGGCCACGCCACCCTTTGCTGCAAGCGCGCGGAGCTGGTCGTCGGTGAGGTTGCGCGGCACGTCGCAGAGAGCGCGGCAGTTGCTGTGGGAGCACACTATCGGCGTGCGGCTTATGTCGAGCGCATCGTAGAACGATTTCTCCGAGGCATGGCTCAGGTCAACCATTATGCCCTCGTCGTTCATCTTCCGTATGACCTTTGCGCCGAATTCCGACACGCCGTTGTGCATTGCCGAGCCGCGGTTGGAGTCGCAAATGTCGTTGTCGCCATTGTGGCAAAGCGTGATATAGACCACGCCACGCTGCGCGAAATGGCGCACGTTTGCAAGGTCGTGGTTGAGGGCGAGGCCGTTTTCTATGCCAAACACTATCGACTTGCGGTTCTTGCGCTTGTCCTCGTAGAGGTCGGCAGGTGTGCGTGCTATGCTGATGTAGTCGCTGTTTTCTTCTACTATTTGTTCCAGCTTGTCGAATATGAGATCGGCGTATTGGGTAGGTGAGAGCTGTGTCGACAAACCCTGCAGCTGAGGGTTGTGCTTTATTATTCCAGCTATGTCTACCTTTTGCGAGAACTGTTCGCCGAGCTGCGGCTGTGGTAGATAGGCAACCATTATGACTGCGTCTTGGCGTCCTTCGGTCATCTTGTGCAAGTCGTAGAGAATGCGTGGGTCGCGCTGGTCGAAGCGTACGCCTTGTGGGAAGAACATCGGGGTGTCGCAATGGGTGTCGAGGGTGAGTATGCGCCTATGGAGTTCCTTTGCCTTGCAAAATTTCTCAGCCTTCGCCACAAGCCATGAGAAGAGGGGCAGGCCGTCGTCGCCAAGCCACTCGGGATGCCATTGCACACCGAGAATAGACTTGTATTCGTTGCTCTCAATGGCCTCGACAATGCCGTCGGGCGATGTCGCTGACACGCTGAACCATGGTCCTGCTTTTGCCACGGCTTGGTGGTGGAACGAGTTTACAAATGTCCGCTCGCCGTATAGCTTATGTAGAATGGTGTCAGGCTTTATGTTAATGGAGTGGGTCGGTTCCTGGCGGTCGGCATCCTGCGAGTGCTTTATGCGAGACATTGCAGCGGCGTCTTCGGATAGGGTAGGAGAGGGGTTGTTTATGTCCTGGCACACCTTTCCGCCCAATGCCACGGCTAAGGTTTGTATGCCGCGGCATATTCCGAGCATCGGTATCTGCCTGTTGTAGGCCAGTCGCACAGTGAGGAGCTCAGCCTCGTCGCGTGTGGCGTTGATGGAGTGGAGTAGGGGTGAAGGCTCTTCTCCGGCCCACAAGGGGTTGATGTCGCCGCCGCCCGTGAGCAACAGTCCGTCGATGTGTTCAAGGGTGTTGATGATGGCGTTTTTGTCGGCTATGGGCGGAATTATGACAGGCGTTCCGCCGGCGCGTGCCACTTGCTCATAGTATTTGTCGCGAATGGCGGCGTCTCCGTTTGTATAATTAGCGGTAATGCCGATCACCGGTTGGTGGTCGGCTTCAGGAAAGGCGGCATGGATGTCGTTGAGATGCCCGCCCAAGTCGAATGATTTCATGTTCAGCGTTCGTCTACGTTTTTCTTCTCGTCAACGTTTCTTCTTGTCTTGTGTCTTGTCCGCTTGCCTGCCACTTTATCAGTCTACGTGTACAGGAATTTCGCGCTTGATGCTTTGTTCGAGCGAGATAAGCGTTTCCGTTGACACTACTCCGGGGATGGTCTGAAGCTTGTTGTTAAGCAAGTCCATGAGAGCCTCGTTGTCCTTTGCGTAGCACTTTATGAGCATAGTGTAGGAGCCGGTGGTGAAATGGCATTCTACAATCTCCGGTATTTCGGTAAGTCTCTTGACAACGTCTTTATACATGGATCCTTTCTCAAGGTTTATGCCCACGTATGTGCAGGTGTGGTAGCCGAGGCTCAGCGGGTTGATGTCGAATCCGCTGCCAGTGATTACACCGTCTTCGATAAGGTGCTGCACACGCTGGTGGATGGCGGCGCGCGATACGCCGCACTCGGCTGCTACGTCCTTGAACGGGATACGGGCGTTTAGTGAAAGGATAGAGAGAATCTTTTTGTCAAGCTTGTCTATTTTTTCCATATTGTATATTTCTCTAAGTTTCTAATTACTATAATTGTATATAAATATGGTAGCAAAAGTAGGCAATTAAAATGATATAAACAACAAAATGCACGGATATTTTATCATATCCGTGCATTTAGTTAAGTTATTTCTTCTTGGAATATGTTTTCTTTGTTGTTGCAGCTTTCTTTTTGTTAGAAGCTGTGTTTGAAGTCTGCTTTGTTTCCGTTGTAGCTTTGCTGTTGGTGTCAGCCTTGGTTTCAGGAGTCTTTATTCCGACAAGTTCAACGGTGAAGATGAGAGTGGAGTAGGGCTTTATGTCTCCAGCCTCGCGTGAGCCGTAGGCAAGGTCTTGCGGGATGTAGATTTCCCACTTGCTGCCGACGTTCATTGAGGTGAGGGCTTCGGTCCATCCCTTGATCACTTGGTTGCAGCGGAACGAGTCGGTTTTCTTGCCGCCGTGGTTCTTTGTGGCGTCGAAGGTTTTCCCGTTGATGGTCTTGCCTTCGTAAATCACTTCAACTTCGTCGGTGCTCGTAGGCTTGGCTCCGGTGCCTTCCTTTATGACCTTGTATTGAAGTCCGGATGGCAGAGTCACCACTCCCGGCTTGTTTTTGTTGCTTTCAAGCCACTGCTCGTTTTCTTTCTTGTAGATGCGGTTGCGTGTCTCGCGGGCTTGCGTGTTCTTCTGCTGGAAACGCTCGCGGGCCTTGTCAGACTTGAACACCGTCGTGTCTTGCTTCACACCGGCAATGAATCCCTCGAAGAAAGGCTGGGCGGCAATGCTGTCGTCGGTGCCAATCAACTCGCGGCCCATGCCTGGCATAATCTGCTTCGAAGCCTGCTGGGCAATGGTGTTGCCGGCGATGTAGGCAGAGAATTCAGGGTCGTTGACCTTTGCCAAAGCCTCGCGGAAACCACGGACGAATGCATCCATGTGGGCAGTGTCAACGTTGAGACGCTGCGTGAGATACTGAATCAAGCCTTCGGTGGCGGCATAGCCGGCTGCATAGCTTGTAGAATCGGATGATGTAAGCAGCTTTACTGGCTGTTCAGTGCAGTTTTCGCACTTCTTTGCGTCCTTCTTCTTGCCGCCGGCAGCCATTGTGTTGGCTGCAACGACAAGAAGCAAGGTTGCGAACAAAATAATTTTCTTCATTGTTTATTTACCAACCTTAACCAACTCAATCTTGAAGATCAGAGTGGAGAATGGCTTGATCTCGCCAGCCTGACGCTCTTTATAGGCGAGCTCTTGTGGGATGTAAACCTCCCAGATAGAACCCTCGGGCATGCGTGTGAGAGCCTGTGTCCATCCCGGAATCATCTGTGCGGGAATCATAGACACGGGGCCGTTGCCGTTCTTGTAGCTGCTCTCGAAGACCTTGCCGTCGATAGTGCGGCCCTCGTATTGAACCTGTACAGAAGTAGTGTCGGCAGGAATGGCGCCCTTGCCCTCCTTGATGACCTTATACTGCAAGCCTGAAGGAAGTGTCACCACTCCTGGCTTCTTCTTGTTCTCAGCGAGCCACTTCTCACCGGCTGCCTTGTTGGCGCCGAAGCGCTTGCTCATTGTGGCGCTCTTGATCTGCTCCATCTTGGTCTGTGCCACTTGGTTGGCCATTTCGGGGCTCATGACGCCAGTCTTGCCAGTAGCGCCTGTGATGAATCCTGAAAGCAGGTTCTTCAGCGAGATGGTCTTTGTAGAGTCGTCGCCGAAGACTTGCTGGTTCACGCCCTTGACGAGTTGTGTAGAGAGCTGCTGGCCGATCTGCAGACCCATAATGTAGGCTGCTTTCTGCTTGTCGTCGCCGGCGTTGACACCCTCGTTGATACCTTTCACGAAGTCGTCGATGTAGGTGGTGTCGATCACCTGACCCTGCTGGATGGCCTGACGGACATACTGCGACTGCAGCAAGCCGATGGCGTAGCTCATGGAGTCGATGTCTGTCTTGAGGTCAGCCCTGGGAGCCGACGAGTTGCCGCAAGCTGAGAAAGCCAAAGCGGCGGTGGCCATAACGGCCAATGTCTTCAATGTTTTCATTTGTTGTTTATCTTTTGTTTATGTTTTTCTATTCAATATCCTTCAATCCATCGTTTGCCGTTAGGGGTATGCATCCGCAGAAGCAGAATTATTCCGCTTATCAATCCAATCGTAAAAATAAGTAGCAATCCCATATTATTTCAATTTAAGAAATTTATTTCCTATCATACCGAAAATTGCAGTCATTGCACAACCTATCAATATTGATATTACCTCAATAATATGAATTATGATTAAATCATGGTGGCAATACCTCCCAAAACGACAGCTCCGAACGTAAGTTTGGACATATCGAGAAAATATCCGCCAAGTTTTTCCTTTCGGATTCTTTGGTTTTCCTTTTCTTATTCTGTTATAACCCGATTGCCCATGTCTTGGATAGTATGCCTTACTTCACCTTTATCAGCTCAACGTCGAAGATGAGGGCTGCGTAAGGTGGAATAGCCTGTCCGGCTCCATTCTCGCCGTAAGCGAGGTCGAAAGGAATGAAGAAGCGGTATTTTGCTCCCTCTTGCATGAGCTGCAGACCTTCTGTCCAGCCTTTGATTACCTGGTTGAGACCGAATGTGGCAGTCTCGCCGCGGCGATAGCTTGAGTCGAACACCTGGCCGTTGATGAGTGTGCCCTCGTAGTGGCACTCCACCTGGTCGGTTGCCGACGGTTTGCGGCCGTCGCCCTCGCGCAGAACCTTATACTGCAGGCCTGAAGGCAAGGTTTTCACGCCTTCTTTCTTGGCGTTCTCAGCAAGGAAATTCTCACCCTCGGCCTTGGCAGCCTTTGCCTGCTCCTCAGCCTTGCGGCTGAAGAATTCCTGAACGGCGACCTGGGCGTCGGCGTCGGACAACTTGGCGTCTCCGTTGAAGACATCGGTGATGGCTTGCGCGAAATCGTTGATGTTGAGGTCGGTGGCGTTCATTTGTTGCAATTGGTGCCCGATGCTCATGCCAAGGGCGTAGCTTACTTTATCCATTATTTTCTGTTTATGATTTGTATCAAATAAATATTTAACGCACAAAGTTACGCTTTTTTGATAGCATAATCATATTATTTTAGTATTTTTGTGCAAATTATTGGATATAAGCGGAAAATATTGGAGATATGAAAAAGAAAGTAGTGTTTTTGACTGGAGCCGGAATGTCTGTGGAGAGCGGATTCAAGACTTTCCGCGGCAACGACGGTTTGTGGGAGAATTATCCTGTGGAAAAGGTTGCGAGCCATGAAGGGTGGGAGAGTGACCCCGACTTCGTGACAGAGTTTTACAACAAGCTTCGCCGCAAGCTGTGGGATGCGCAGCCATGCGAGGGCCACAAGCTGATAGCCCAGATGGAGGAAGACTACGATGTGACCGTTCTTACGCAAAACGTTGACAACCTGCACGAGAAGGCTGGGTCAACTAAGGTCATCCACCTGCACGGTGAGTTGACCAAGGTGTGCTCTGCCAATGACCCTTACGACCCACGTTATATTAAGGTGCTCACCCCCGACAACAACGATGTGGAACCGGGTACCAAGGCTGGCGACGGGTCGTTGCTCCGTCCGTTTATCGTATTCTTCGGCGAGGGCGTGCCCATGCTAGAGCCTGCCGCCAAGGCTGCGTCAGAGGCCGACATCTTCGTTATCATCGGCACGTCGCTCGTGGTGTATCCTGCAGCGGGCCTTGTGCAGTTCGTACCGAGAAACGCCCCGGTCTATCTCATAGACCCCAACCCCGTTGGCGTAGGCAGCAACGTGAAGCAGATACAGAAAGGTGCGTCGGAAGGCATGCGCGAGCTGCTGAAGATGATATAAAACCTTATGCATAAAAAACGGGGTTGCCTAATGCAGGCAACCCCGTTTTTGCAAATGCTATGCCAATGCCATGTATTCTTGTCCTATGCGGTGCAAATGGTCAATGATCATTTGTTCACGCTCTTTTGACGGTTTTTTGAAACCATTGATGTAGTTGCGAAGGAGTGAAGGGTTTATACCGATAAGCCTTGCAAATTCTGTCACGTTAATCTCTGGATGCGACAGGAAGAAACGTTGCAGTTTGGTAGGTTCGGCATCTTCATAAGCAAAACTTTCAAAACTGACATCTTCGTCAAGATTCCTCCAGTGAATACCATCGTATCCAAAAACATATTTCTCACGTTCTTCGTTTGTGGCATTTCGAAGATTCTTGTACCACAATAAAGACTGGCGATAAGTCGTTCCGTTTTCGTCCTCACCGTATAGATAGTCGCCCTTGAACCAAATCTTAATAATTTTCATCTTTTGCCTCCTTTCCGAAATAAGATTGCCATCTCTTTAACATAATGTCTGCGTTTTCTTCTATGACAAGCGTTATGCGTTTTAAGTCATTACTCTTTATGTTATGTTTTTCTCTCAGTATGAATTTTTCTCCATCCCAATCAAATATAGCAATGCCAGAAGAACCTTCAACGTGAACATGAGGTGGCTCATGCTCCTTACTGTAAAAGAAAAACGAAAAACCTAGAATCTAAATATTTCGGGCATATATCTTTCAGCTTTCTTGCAAAGATAGGTATTGTTTTTGATACCATAATACAGAAGCTAAACCATTTAATATAGTTTAGTTAATTTGCCAATATCCATGTGGAAGTATCACTTTTGAACACCCTCCTGGACGCATTGTTTTA
>CAZXGQ010000023.1:4781-30981 GCA_964640415.1 uncultured Prevotella sp. | reverse complement strand
TTAGTGTAATTCGTGGTTTAATCTCTAAAGGCGTATTGGTTATTGAACCACGAATTTCACGAATTCGACGAATGGCCTTCGCGGTGTTTATTCGTGCAATTAGTGTAATTCGTGGTTTAATCTCTAAAGGTGTATTGGTTATTGAACCACGAATAAAACGAATTTGGCGAATGGCCTTCGCGCTTTTTATTCGTGCAATTAGTAAAATTCGTGGTTAAGCATTTACTGGCATCATATGGTTATTGAACCACGAATAAAACGAATTTGGCGAGTGGACTTCGCGTTCTTTTGGGGCCACCCCAAACAAAATAGCCGGCTCATTGCTGGCCGGCTACTTTCGTGGGTGTGTCTTGTTTCTCTTGTCAACGCTGTTTACTTTGTAAGCAAAGCCTTGCCCTCTTTCGAGAGATATTTTTTGATGTCCTTTATCGCGATGTTGAAGCTCACTGGACCAACGGCATAAGGTGCTATCTCATATTGCTGGTAAACGAAGTTGAGCGAGTCTTTCGCAATCCAAGGCGAATGCACGGGCAACGGTATGAGGCCGTCTTCGGGCAGGATGAGATAGCCGTTCAGAGTGGAATCGGTGGCCGTGGTCTCGCCGCATTCCCTCAGATACTTCAGCGCACCCTTGCGCAGCAGAGGCTGCAAGGCACGCTTCTGTGAGGCGTTGATCATGTTGACCTGCTTGAACGTGAGCTTGCTTATGTTCACATAATAGAATGTGTATGACCCGTGGGCACCGCCCATGTTCCTTTCGTCGGTCACGCAGTAGGTGACGAAAGTCGAAGTCTCCTCGCTCTTTTTTATCTTCAGCATTTGGTATAGAGGCGGCAGTTCTTCATCGTTGTCGAACGATTCGGCCAGCTCCTTCCAGTAGCTGGAAAGGTAGCGCACGCTGCCCGCTCCATAGAAGTCGACAAGCTTTTGGCCGTTGTCGGTACTGCCTGTGTAGGTAGGGTACTTGCTCAGTTCCTTCTTGTCGTCGATCATGTCGTGCGGTATGTAGTGGGCCGCCAGCTCGCTTGCTATGAATTTTCTCACGCTTGCGGCGAGGCTGTCATTGCCGCTTGGATAATCCACCGTCAGCGTGCACTCCAGGCTCGAGCCGGCCTTCTTGTGATATCCAATGCTGTCTACATCGAGCGTCAGCAGCTTCACCGAGTCAACAGAGGTCGTGTCTACACAGACCGAGTCGGAGTCGGCTGCCGGTTTTTGCGATGACATCTTGCAGCCGGTGGCGCAAAACGATATGGCTATTGCACCAATGGCCAAGAGTTGTAATTTCTTCATGTCAATATATCATTTACATTATTATAGTAGTGTCTGTTCTGATAAAGAGCATCTTGCCGGGGCCGTCATTTGCCGCCTTTAGCCTTCGGCTGAGCCACAGCTCTTACCGAAGAACCCATGTAGCGTGCGTTCCTGTACCAGCTGTAGTTGGCGAAATAGAACGAGAGGCATGCGGCGTTGCCCGCTGTTTCAGCGTCTCTTGTGCTTGTCCAATATACTGCGTTGTCACCCTGCAGCACAGTCTCCTTTCCGTTGCGTGCTCCTGCTGCCGGAAGGAAGATGGCATTGCCGTTGCGTACGCTTTTCACCTCGTATCCGGCTACCGAGTCTTTGCCTGCCACGGCTTTCTTCACCCAAGTCCATGTGCAGTTGGCCGTGTCGCCCAGCTCCATAAACTCCTTCTCGGTAGGCATGCGGCATCCTTCGCCCCAGTTGGCAGTTGCCGCATCGTCGGCAGGCATGAGAGTCGTGTTGCCGTCGGTGGCATTATACTTTGTCATCTTGTCGAAGTCGGTGCCATAGCTGTAAGTTTCCTGAGAGCAGTCGGTCTTCGGACGGGTTTCGCCCCATGCGTAGAGGCCGCCAAGGTCGGTCTCGGTTTCCGCGCCAATGTTGGTTTTAGCCCACAGCACGCCGCTCGGCAGTTGCAGGTCAACATATTCGTGGCCGTTTATAATGGTTGTGCCGTCGTCCGTATTGTTTGTACCGGCTTTCCCCTTGCATCCAGGTAGTGCTGCAACGGTCAATGCAGCAACGGCCATGCCCAGCAAGGCGGTTCTTATGTTGTTCATTCCAAGGTTGTTTGTTTTCGTTTGTTGTCGCGTTCCGACTTGCGGCGGAAGATGCCGGCAAGCATTGCTCCCGACACGTTGTGCCACACGCTGAACACCGCACCGGGGATGGTTGCCAGCGGATATTGGGCGAAATGCACCGTTGCCAACGACGTTGCCAGGCCCGAGTTTTGCATGCCCACCTCTATGGCTACCGTGCGGCATTTGTTTTCAGGCATCTTCAGCACCTTGCCGGCTGTATAGCCGAGGGCATAGCCCAGAATGTTGTGCAGAATCACCACGCAGAGCACCACCATTCCGCAGGTCATGAGCTTGGCGGCATTGGCGCTCACCACGGCTCCCACAATGGCCACGATGGCCAGCGTAGACACGAGCGGCAATATGCCCACGGCATTGGCGGTAAACCGCGGGAAGATCTTGTTGACGGTGAAGCCGAGGATGATGGGCAGTATGACAACCTGGATTATCGACATGAACATCGACAGCATGTTTACATCCACCGTCTGTCCCGCATATAAATATGTGAGAAGGGGTGTTGCCACAGGCGCCAAAACCGTAGACACGGCAGTCATGCCAACCGACAGTGCCACGTCGCCCTTGGCGAGGTAGGTCATCACGTTCGACGAAGTGCCGCCGGGGCATGTGCCTACCAATATCACGCCCACGGTGAGTTCGGGCGAGAGGTTGAAGCATCGCGACAGTCCGAAAGCCAGCAGCGGCATGATGGTGAACTGTGCCGCGAAGCCTATCATCACGTCCTTGGGATGACTGAACACCACACGGAAGTCGGAAGGCTTCAGCGTAAGGCCCATGCCGAACATCACAATGCCCAGCAGCGTGTTGACATAACTCGTCTTTATGAATCCCACTGCTTCGGGTTTAAGCAATGCCAGCAGTGCCATGCATATCACGATGACGGACATGTGCTTGCCGAAGAAGTCGGACAGTTTTCTCAAGAAATCCATATCCTGTTTTCAATAATCGTTGACAGCTAACCCGACACCGCTATTCGCCCACCAGCGGGAACATCGACATGCGGTAGGCAAGGAAGCCGTAGGGGATGAGCTTTATGCTTACATCCTTCTTCAGAGTGGCAGGAGCTTTGAGCGGCATCACGGGGTCGCCCTTGTCGGGGTTCCAGTCGACCAGTTCCGCCTTTGCGTTTATGGTCAGTGGCGCGCTCTTATAGTTCCACGCAAACGGGTGGTGCACAGCCGTGGTATCTATGGTGCAGCCTTCAAGGCTCTTCGGCGTGAGTGCGTAGCGGTATTCAGTCCACAGCTCCTCGTTTATGTCGTAGCTGTCGCGGTTGGCCTGCTGCATAGAGGCGGCAAAGAGCAGCGGGCCGTAGGTTACCCATGCGCACCGGCCCTGGTCGACGAAACCGTCGAGCTTCATGTAGCCGTTGGTAGGCACCATGATGCCCCACGACGGAGCTTTCTTGCCCTTGTAGTAAGGGAATTTCTCGCATCCCTCCACCAGAGTGGGTTTCATGGGGAACGTGAGCTGTATCTTGTCGCCGGCGTTCCACTTGTTGTCGAGCACGATGAAGTTGTCGGCAATCTTGCATTTCACAGTCTTGCCGTTGACAGTGAGCATCGGGTTGGTGCACCACGCCGGCACGCGCATGCGCAGCACCTGCTTGCGCGGTATCGACTTCAGCGTGAACGTGAGCACATCGCCAAACGGATATTCCGTTTCGCAAACAATGTCGTAGCGTCCGTCGCGTGTCTTGAGACGGGCAGGGCCATAGGTGAGCCACATGATGTCGCCCGTGCCGTTGACCATGGCCATGTTCATTATGTAGTTGGGCAAAGCCCGGTTGATGTTGGACGGACAGCAGGTAGGCCAGTGCATCTCCTTGTAGTAGGATCCGTCGTCGCGTATGCGCAGGTGGAATCCCGGAATGCGGTTGGGTGCCTGCGTGTAGACACACTGCGTGAACGAGGAGTTGACCGAGCCCGGCAGGGCGTTGAAGGCATCCTGCTCGATGCGGTCGCCGTAGCGGGCGTCGCCCGTGGCGCGTGCCAGCCAGATGTTCGACCACATGAAGTCGCTTATGTCGCAGCTCTCGGCAGCCTCGAAGGCCCCGATGCCGTGCAGGTGCTCGTTAGACGAGTTGACGCCTGTGGGCAGCATGGAATTGGCTTGCAGAAACTCGTAGTTGTTTACCGAGGCGGCCAGATATTCGGGGTTGCCGTTATACATATATCCTATGGCAGGCAGCTTAGAGGCTTCGTTCCAGCTCACGCCGTGGCATATCGAAGTGCGCATGAACTCCTTTTTGCGTGCCCATGTGTCGACGAATGCTGCGTCGTAGTTGGCGAGCACCTGCAAGGCGCGGTTGGCAAAGCTCATGTCGCCTGTCAGTCGCGAAATCTCGAACATGTTTTCCACGCCCACTATGCGGCGCTCGGTGTCGAGGTCGGTGCCGCTGAAAGGCTCGTCGCGGTTTTTGTCGAAGGCGAAGAGCGGGAAGTTGGCATAAACCTTCTTCAGCATCTCAAGCACGCGCTGGTCTTTGGTTGCACTGTAGTAGGCGAGGGCAGAGCGGCAGAACACCGCCTCGCTCCAGTAGAGACCGTGGTCGGCTGTGGTCTTGCCCCATGTCTCCGTATAGTCCTTGTTGGTAGACATTATATATCCGTTGGGCTTCTGGCGTGCCACCACGGCATCCATCACGGTGCGGCTGCGGTTTATGAGATATTCGTCGCCGAGCAGGTAAGCCAGGCGCACGAAGCCGTCGGTGTAGTATCCCGTTTGCTCGTAGTGCCACCATCCGGGCTCGTCGGCCGAGGCCCAGCCCTTGGCAAACTCGGTGTAGTTTATGCCCATGGTCTTGGTCATGCCTTTGGCGGCAAGTTGGGCCCACTCCTTGAGCCACCCTTCCGGCTTCAGTTCGCCGAGCTCGAATGGGGCATAGGCTTTTGGGTTGAGCTTGGCCGCCGGGGCTGTCTGTGCCGGCGCCGTGAGGGCGCATGTGATGAATGTGCCGATAAGGAAAGCAGAGAGTCTCGTCTTCATAATGTCTTTATATGGTTTTCAGGTCTTTTTTTTTCATTTCATTCCGCTGCGCAGCAGGACGTTGTGGCGCAGGTAGTCGCCGTAGAAAAACAGTTCCTGCAGGTGCAGGTTGCCCACGGGGAAGAAGTCTTTCAGACCATCGTAAGCATAGCGGCTGGCATCGATGCCTTTTACCACCAGCACCTTGTAGGCCGGGTCCACGCTGACGGTGACTGCAGTGGCGTTGTCGCTCGGCACTACTGCTGTGCCGTAAGGGAAGCGTGCGTCGTCGGCCTTGGGCGTGGCGCCAGCCTCAAGCAGCGTGGCGGGGGTGCTGTCGGTTGTCCACGACACGGGGTTGATGCACCCTATGTTGCCGTTGCACAGCAACTGGCTGATGGCGTCGGTCGAAGTGACGCTGTTGAAGTTCACTGTCACACCGCACGACACCGAGTCGCTGGCCAGCTTTACGTGCGAAGTGCCGTGCCCTTTCTGTGTTGCCGTGTCGGTGGCAGTCACGCTATAGCCCACCACGTAGGCGGCTATGAGGCGTTTGTAAGTGTCGTCATCCATGTGCTTCAGCAGCTCCGTCACCATGTGACCGCCTTGGCTGTATCCGGCAAGTATGAACTTGCGGCCATTGTTGTAGTGCTTCAGATAATAGTCGAAGGCCGCCACGGCATCGCCGACCGCCACTTTGGTGGCCTCTTCTGCCACGTCGCCTTGAAGGCCTCCGAACGTAGCCTGGCGGTAATAGGGCAGGAACAGGTTGGCCCTTGTGGCGAATATGGTGTCGGCAAGTTGGGCCGACAGTTTCCATGCTTTGCGGTGTCTGGCGCTTGTGGCGTCGGCATTGTGGTGCACGGTTCCTGTGCTGTCGGTCCAGTCGCTCACACATGTGGGCAGCAGATAGAACACGTCGGGCAGACTGCCGTCGACGGCACCGATGCGTTGCTGACCCTCAAACCAAAGACTTTGGTCAGACCAGTCGAGTGAAGTAGTGGTTGTTTCCGGCTCGTTAGTGCCGTTGTTTTGGGTGCTGCAGCTCACAAAAGCCAGCACCAATGCCAGTGCGTATAACGTTTTCATGCTAATATTTTTTATACAAAGCAAAGTTAATGCTTTTTTTCCGCCAGCCATACTGCCAGCCTTAATTTTTGTTTAAAAAAAAACATAGCGGCATTTTGGGGGGACATTAGTTTGCCAACTGTGATAAATTGACTAACTTTGCAAGGAATTATTGCAATAACTCAACATTTTTATAAAGGTAAAGATGAAACAATACCGTTTAGTGGACACTATCCTTGGTTGGGTGGCATTTGTTATTGCCGCCTTCACATATGTGTCTACCATTGAGCCGACAGCCTCGTTCTGGGACTGTCCCGAGTTTATCACGACAGGCTACAAACTGGAGATCGGTCACCCGCCCGGGGCACCGTTCTTCATGCTCACCGCCAACCTGTTCTCACAGTTCGCAAGCGACCCGTCGCAGGTGGCGCGAATGGTTAACACCATGTCGGCGCTGCTTTCCGCCACAACCATCCTCTTCCTCTTCTGGACCATCACCCACCTTGTGCGCAAGCTCATCGTGAAGGACTGGAACGAGCTGAGCCTTGCCAAGACCATTGCCATCGAGGCTTCGGGCATGGTGGGCGCACTCATCTACACGTGGTCCGATACATTCTGGTTCTCAGCCGTAGAGGGTGAGGTGTATGCCTATTCGTCTGCGTTCACCGCGGTGGTGTTCTGGCTCATCCTCAAGTGGGAAGACCATGCCGACGAGCCTCACTCCGACCGTTGGCTCGTGCTCATATTCTATATGACCGGACTCTCCATCGGCGTGCACTTGCTCAACCTCTTGTGTCTCCCCGCCATCGTGCTGGTTTATTGCTACAAGCGTTTCCCCGACGTGGAGGTGAAAGGCTCGCTCATTGCCTTGTGCATCAGCTTCGTCATTCTTGCTGCCGTGCTCTATGGCGTGGTGCCTGGCATCGTGACCGTAGGCGGCTGGTTTGAGCTGTTCTTCGTCAACACCCTCGGCCTGCCGTTCAACACAGGTCTCATTATTTATATAGCCTGCCTCGTGGGCTGCACTATCTGGGCCATATACGAGAGCTTCACGGCGCGCAGCGCCAAGCGCGAGAACATCTCGTTCCTGCTCTCCTTCGCCCTCATCGGCATACCGTTCTACGGCTATGGCTGGTCAGCGTTCATCATCGGCGTGATAGTGCTTGCTGTGGTGGCCTTCCTGCTCAACCGCAAGAAAATGGTCGACAAGAAGCCGGTGCGTCTCGTGACCTCACGTTTCAAGAACACCGCTCTGCTCTGCATGCTCATGCTGATGATCGGCTATTCTTCATACGCCGTCATCGTCATCCGTTCGGTGGCAAACCCGCCAATGGACCAGAACTCTCCTGAGGATATCTTCACCCTTGGCTCATATCTCAGCCGCGACCAGTATGGCGACCGCCCGTTGCTCTACGGACAGGCCTACACCTCACAGGTGGCGTTGAAGCAAGAGGGCGACATGTGCAGACCCGTGCTGAAGTCGGGCGCACCTGTTTACAGCCGTAAGGAGAAGTCGTCGAAAGACGAGAAGGACTCTTACTTCGTGGTGACGCACAAGGACAAGTATGTCTACGCACAGAACATGATATTCCCGCGCATGTACGATGCCGGCCACGCACAGGACTATGAGTCGTGGATGGGCGGCGTCGACGGCACCGAGGTGTCTTACGACCGCTGCGGCGAGCAGATGACCGTGAAGGTGCCTTCGCAGATAGACAACATACAGTTCTTCCTCTCTTACCAGTGCAATTTCATGTACTGGCGCTACTTCATGTGGAACTTCGCCGGCCGCCAGAACGACATTCAGGGCAACGGCGAGCTGGAGCATGGCAACTGGATCACCGGCATACCGTTCATAGACAACGCACGCCTTGGCGACCAGTCGAAACTGCCGAAGGATTTGCAAGCCTATGACGCTGTGACCAACCCCGGCGGCAACAAGGGACACAACGCCTTCTATTGCCTGCCTCTCATCCTTGGTCTCATCGGCCTCTTCTGGCAAGCGTTCCGCGGTCGCCGCGGCATACGCCAGTTCTGGGTGGTGTTCTTCCTCTTCTTCATGACAGGACTTGCCATCGTGATATACCTCAACCAGACGCCTGTTCAGCCTCGTGAGCGCGACTATGCTTACGCAGGTTCGTTCTATGCCTTCGCCATCTGGTGCGGCATGGGTGTGGCAGCTCTCTACGACATTATCTGCAAGCGGGTGAAGATCAACCGTGTGGCCCTCGCCGCCGTCATCGGCGTGCTCTGCCTCCTCGTGCCTCTGCAGATGGTTTCGCAGACTTGGGACGACCACGACCGTTCAGGAAGATACACTTGCCGCGATTTCGGAAGAAACTACCTCATGACGCTGCAAGACAAGGGCAACCCGATAATCTTCACCAACGGCGACAACGACACCTTCCCGCTTTGGTACAACCAGGACACTGAGGGCGTGAGGACCGACGCGCGCGTCTGCAACCTCTCTTACCTGCAGACCGACTGGTACATCGACCAGATGAAGCGTCCGGCTTACAATTCGCCGGCAGTGCCAATCACATGGCCAAGACTCGACTATTGCTCAGGCACAAACGAGTATGTAGAGGTGCAGCCGACGCTCAAGGAACAAGTAAAGCAGTTCTACGAGCAGAACCCGGCACAGGCAAAGGCGCAGTTCGGCAACGACCCGTTTGAGCTGAAGAATATCCTCAAGTACTGGGTGCGCTCAAAGAGCTCTGACTTCCATGTCATCCCGACCGACACGGTCTTTGTCACCATCGACAAGGATGCAGTGCGCCGCAGCGGCATGCTGATGGCCTCTGACACCATCCCCGACCGCATGGTCATCTCGCTGAAGGGCAAGAACGCTCTCTACAAGAACGACCTCATGATGCTTGAGATGATTTCGCAGTGCAACTGGACGCGTCCGCTCTATGTGGCTATCACCGTGGGTGAGGAGAACTTCATGAACCTCGGCGACAACTTCGTGCAGGAAGGCCTTGCCAACCGCATCACGCCGTTCACCACCAACAAGCCCGGAGCGAAGAACTTCGACACAATGAAGACATACCACAACATGATGGAACGCTTCCGCTATGGCGGCTTGTCACAGCCGGGTCTGTATATCGACGAGACCCTGATGAGGATGTGCTACACCCATCGCCGCCTCTTCGCTACGCTCGCTCTGCATCTCATAGCCGACGGCAGGAAAGACCTCGCCAAGAAGACCCTCGCCAAGGCAATGCAGGAAATTCCTGAGTGCAACGTGCCTATCAGCTATATGTCGGGCGGTGCCGACCTCGCCAAGGCTTATGCCCTCATAGGCGACAAGGCCAACGCCACGAAGTATATCAAGAAGGTGTTTGGTGTGGCTGAGCAATATGCCAACTATTATCTCAGCCTTAAGGGCATCCGCTTCCAGCAGTCGGCCCGCGACGTGCTGATGCAGCTGTCCATCATGAACCAGACCTGTGAGGTGACCCAGCTGATTGATGCCCAGCTCGCCAAGCAGCAGGAGGCTACGGCACAGCGCCTCTACTCGCGCTACATGGCGCAGGGTGGCACGATGCCGCAATAACCCCGGCACGAGATGTTTATCGAACAGCCATCGAAGTGGTTGCGCTGGATTTACCCAAAAGCCATTTGGCGGATGGACCGGCACGACCACTCCGTTTACCTGACGTTCGACGACGGGCCCATACCAGAGTCGACACCTTTCATCCTCGACACTTTGAAAGAGTATGGCGCTAAGGCCACATTCTTCATGGTGGGGGAGAATGTGTTGAGATACCATGACCTCTACAACCGCATTGTGGAGGAAGGCCATCAGGTGGGAAACCACACCTTTCACCATCTCGGCAGCCTGAGGCACATGGCCATAACCTACGGACAAGACGTGGCAATGGCCAATGACCTGATAAAGGCTCATCTCTTCAGACCGCCCCACGGTTGGATGAAATATGACGTATACTGGTGGGTGAACCGCTATTACAAGATAATAATGTGGGATCTCGTGACGCGCGACTACTCCAAGTGGATGACATCGCAAGATGTGGTAAACAATGTGAAACGGTATGCCCGCAACGGTTCCATCATCACGTTCCACGACTCGCTGAAGGCCATCGACAAGCTGCGCACTGCCCTGCCTGAGAGTCTGGCGTGGCTGAAAGAGCAGGGCTACGAGTTCAAGACATTTGAATAGCCGATGTTTAAGGGCGGCTCAATACATTACCACCCTTAACCCATTCTCAACTTAGCATGATAAACACAAGTGAATCATTGAAAGACCAAATAAAAGCCGAAGCATTGAGCCTCGGCTTTTTCGTTTGTGGTTTTGCAAAGGCCGGTCCTGTGACCGAAGCCATGAAGCGGCATTATCTTGAGTGGCTCGCCGACGGCTGCAACGCTGATATGGCATATCTCAACAACAACCTCGACAAGAGGTTCGATCCGCGCCTGCTCATGCCTGGGGTGAAAACCATCGTTGTGGTGGCCCTCAACTATTTTCCAGCCCACCGACTGCCGGAAGGCGAGCCGCAGATTGCCGACTATGCGCTGGGACTTGACTATCACGACATCGTGAAGCAGAAATTGCGCCTGTTGGCGGCAAACGTGGGCATTGCAGATTATCGTGCCTTTGTAGACACGGCTCCTGTACTGGAGCGCTATTGGGCCGTGCAAGCCGGATTGGGATGGATTGGCAAGAACCACCAACTCGTCATACCTCACGCCGGCAGCGAGTTTTTCCTCGGCGAGCTTTTTATCACAGAAGAGCTCGATGCCGACACGACCCAGCCCAACCGATGTGGTACCTGCCACCGTTGCGTGGATGCTTGTCCGACCCATGCCGTCTGTCTGCCGGCAAATCACGTGGAAGGCTATGGCGACATTACGAAGTTCGACGCAAGGCGGTGCCTGTCTTACCAGACAATAGAGAACCGGGGCGAGCTGACCGATGAGGCCAGGGCCGCTATGGGCGACACCTTCTACGGCTGCGACCGTTGCCAGCGTGCCTGCCCCTGGAACCGTTTCGCAACGCCGAACACGGAGCCGTTGCTCCAGCCGCGTGAGGAGTTGCTGGGCATGACGCGACAAAAATGGGACAACCTGACCGTTGACGATTACCGTCGGCTCTTCAAGGGCTCGGCCGTAAAGCGGGCCAAATACGAAGGGTTGATGCGAAATATCAAGGCTATGGCCGATGATTCTACTCTTCCATCCCCTTGATTTGCTTCTTTGGCGTGACGCCGAGCGCCTTCAGACCCTCCACTCTGCGCATCACGTTGCCCGTGCCGTCGTAGAGTTGCTTCTTAGCCTTGTCAAAGGTGCCGGAAAGGCGCACTATCAAATCGCCGACTCCCATGAATGTGTCCTCGAAACCAGCTACCTTGTCGTAGAGGTCGGCGGCGGTCTTCACAATCTTCTCCACATTTTTGTTTTGCCTGTCATACTGCCAGAGGTTGTAGGCAAGCTGGAGCGCCATGAGGAGGTTGCTTGGCGAGATTATGATGATCTTCTTTTGGTAAGCATAGCGGCTGAGGTCGGGCTGCTGCTTCATTGCGGCTATGTAGCTCGTCTCGTTCGGGATGAACATCAGAACGAAGCCGATGGCGTCATCCACCAATTTGCTATAGTCTTTCTCGGCGAGCTCGTCGATATGCTTGCGCACGCTCGCAGCGTGAGCCTTCAACAAGCGCTCACGGTCAGCGTCGTTGTCGGCGGCAATGGCATCGGTATAGGCGGTCAAGGAAACCTTGGAGTCTATGACCACGCTCCTGCCTTCGGGGAAGCGCACGATGACGTCGGGACGGAAGTTCTTGCCGTTCTCGTCCTTGGTGTTCTCCTGTATGAAGAACTCTTCGTCTTTGCGCAGGCCACTGTTCTCCAAAATGGTCTCCAGTACCATCTCGCCCCAGTCGCCCTGCATCTTGCTGTCGCCCTTCAGGGCCTTGGTGAGGTTGGCTGCATCGGAGCCAATCTTCGAGGTCTGCTCCTTGAGGTTGGCCACAGCCTGCTGCTGCTCTTGCTGAAAGAGTTTCATGGTTGATTCGAACGAATGTTGCAGTTCCTTCTTGCTCACCTCGTTGCTGGTCCGGCTGTCTTCCACCGACTTCTTGAAGTCGGCAAACTGCTCCTTGATAGGCTTCAGGAGTTCGTCCATCTGCAGGCGGTTGTTCTCTTGCAGTGCTGTCTGTTTGGCGGCGAGCTGTTCGGCGGCAACCTTCTGTTGCTCCACTGTCATCTGCCTCATTTCTTGTCGCAGGGCCTCCAGTTTCTGGGCCCACTGGGCGTCGCTCTCTTCTCGGAGCTTGGCGGCATACTGCCGTTCGCTCTCCATTTGGCTTTTCAGAGACTTCATCTCTTCGGCATGATGCTCGCGCTCATTCGCCAATATAGTCTCTTGGTTGTCTTTGATGCTTCGCTTTTCTTTCTCCGCCTGCTGGCGCACGCCGTCAAGCTCCTTTTCTGATTGCCTGCGTTGGCTTTCGAGGTCTTTCTCCGCTTGCTGGCGCTCGCTTTCGATGTGCTTTTCCGACTGCTGGCGTAGATTTTCAAGGTCTTTCTCTGCTTGCAGGCGTATTTGCTCTGTCTGCTTCTTAAGCTGTTCCTTTTCTGTCTCCAGCACTTGCGCTTTGGCCACAAGCTGAGTTTTCGCCTCGCTGGCAACTTTTGCTGTCATCAGCTTGCCAACGAAGAAACCTATGGCAAGTCCCAATACCAATCCTATTGCTATTTCCATAATATTGTATTAGAAATTTTAAATTGCACGAATTACGTTTTGCGAAAATAATGTTTCTGAAACATAATTCGTGCATGGAAAGGGAAATCTTGTGCTTATTTAACTATTCCAAAGATTCCCCATGAGTTAATCTTTATTATACTCTCATTAAAATCGTATTATAATTATCATTGCAGCGAGTACCAATAGGGGCGATGCAAAAACATGTACCCAACATTGGGCTAAAAAAAGAGGAAAGCACACGGTAGCGGATTCGTGTGCTTTCCTCTTTTTTTAATGTTTGCCGCACGGTTCGGCCTATGGTTTCATCACCGGGTTTGCCTTCACGCCAACTATGCCCGAGAGCTTGTCGTCGAGATAGAACGTGGCCATGAGCGTGTCTTCGTCTATGGCGTATCTCAGGGAAATGATGTTGAGCTTTGCGGTAGGCTGCAGGTATGTGGTGCCGGGCTTCACAAGCTTCGACTTCACTGCCGTGGCGTGCATCGCCTGTAGTGCCGAATCGGTGAGATGCTTGGTAGAGTCCATCTTCGACCACGCTATGTAGTCTACGTCGGCCTGCGTCATCTGTCCTTTTATGAATTCCTTGGCGTGCGACTTTGCAGTTTGGCTTTCGCCGCAAGAGCATACAGCCGTCATCGTAGCAAGAGCCACGCATGCGCCAAAGAATGTTTTGCTAAGCCTGCGCATCATTTCTTGTTGGGTATGTTTTTCAGAATCTCGAGCAAGTGGTCCCAAACCATCTGTACGGTAGGTATGAGGAGACACTCGTCGGGCGTGTGCACGTTGCGGAGCGTAGGACCGAACGACACCATGTCGAGATGAGGATATTTCTCTGAGAACAGTCCGCACTCCAGTCCGGCATGTATGCCCAAAACAACGGGGTCCTTGCCGAAGAGCTTTGCGTAAGTGTCCTTCACGATGCGCTGAAGCTCGGAGTCGCGCTTGGGCTGCCATGCAGGGTAGCCGTCGGTCTGCACCACCTCGGCGCCGGCAAGCTCGTATGTAGCCTTCACGGTGTTGCACATGTTTGTGAGGTTCGACGGCACGTTTGAACGCTGCGAGCTCACCACTACCACCTTGTTGTCCTCGCTCTGCACGCTTGCCACGTTGCTCGAAGTCTCGACCATCCAAGCCAGATCCTCGTCCTGGCACATGGTGAGCACACCGTTGTCCACTGCCTGCAGCGCACTGATGAGGCTGTTGCTCACCTTCTCGGGCATCACGCTCTGCGCGTCGGTGCTCTCAAGCGCCCACTGCATGTTGGCATCGGTCACGTGGAACTCGTCCTCCACCTGTGAGGTGAACACGTTCCAGTCGGCCTTCACCTCTTCCTTCTTGTCGGCGGGCACGGCGAAAATGACCTTGCCGTCGCGTGGGATGGCGTTGTGCATCTTGCCTGAGTTCCACTGTGCGAGACGTAGTGTCATCTTGCCCTTTTCCATGTAGAGGAACCGTGCGAGCATCTTGATGGCGTTGGCACGCTTCTTCTCGATGTCGCCGCCTGAGTGGCCGCCGTTGAGGCCCTTCAATGAACCCTCCATGAAGAAGAATCCTGCAGGAGCTGCCTCACGCTCGAAGCTGAATGTGGCTGTGGTGCTTCTGCCGCCGGCGCACGAGATGAATATCTGTCCTTCGTCCTCTGAATCGAGGTTGATGAGGTAGTCGCCGGTCATGAATCCGGGCTTCATGCCCATGGCGCCGGTGAGCTGTGTCTCCTCGTCGCGTGTGAAGACGCACTCCAGCGGTCCGTGCTCAATGTCGTCGGAATCGAGGATTGCGAGCTCAATGGCATCGCCGATGCCGTCGTCGGCGCCCAGTGTTGTGCCTTTGGCGTGCATCCAGTCGCCCTCCACATAAGTCTGGATGGCGTCCTTGGAGAAGTCGAACTCCACGTCAACGAGCTTGTCGCAAACCATGTCCATGTGGCTCTGCAGTATAGTGGTGGCACGGTCTTCGTAGCCCTTGGTTGCGGGCTTGCGGATGACCACGTTTCCGGTCTCGTCTACGTGGGTCTCAAGTCCGTGGCTTTCGCCAAACTGCTTGAGATACTCAATCATCTTCTCCTCATGCTTCGACGGGCGCGGTATCTTGTTGATTGCCGCGAATTGTTCGAACACGCGGGCGGGTTTTAATTCTGCCATAATCTTTGCTATTTTTATGATTAATTACTTTAAAATGTCGTCTTATGTCTTTGCCGTTTGTCTATTTAATGTTATCTTTGCAACATATTTTGTAGAAAAACACTGCAAATTTAGTAAATAATGATAGAAACACTACTTCTTACGGTGTTAATAATTGCTATATCCGTAGCGCTCCTCTCGGTGAAGGTCCTGCTTTGCAAGAACGGCAGGTTCTCTTCCATGCATATCCACGACTCCAAGGCAATGAGAGACCGTGGCATACATTGCGTCATCGACGAGGACAGGGAGATGCGTGAGAAAGGACGTTTCAGGTAAGTGCAGACGCAACAGACCAATATCCAATACGACTAATACACAACACACAATATGAAGAAAAACATCATCTTCGCCGTGGCATTGACCGTCGCCACGACTTTCGGCTTCACCTCTTGCAACAATAGCGCGCCCAAAATGGACGAGAAGGCTGAGACGACCTCGCAGAAGGCTGCAAGCACGGAGATCGCTTTTGTGGAGGTCGACTCCATCATGACACAGTACCAGTTCTGCAAGGAATACACCAAGATTCTGAACCAGAAGGGCACCAATATCCAGAAGACCCTCGCCGGCAAGCAGCAGGCTCTGCAGAACGCAGCTGCCAACTTCCAGCAGAAGGTGCAGCAGAACGCTTACACACGCGAGCAGGCTGAGGCCATCCAGGCTGGTCTGCAGAAGCAGAGCAACGACCTCCAGGCCCTCAACCAGAGGCTTAGCGGTGAGTTCCAGACAGAGACCGAGAAGTACAACAAGGCTCTGCACGATTCGCTCCAGCACTATCTTGCAGCCTTCAACAAGGACGGCAAGTATGGCATGATCTTCGCCAAGCAGGGCGACAACGTGCTCTATGCCAACAAGGCTTACGACATCACCGCACAGGTGGTGGCAGGCCTGAACAAGGCTTACAAGGGCAAGGCAGCCGCAACAAAGAATTAATCCAACTGTCCAAAACAAAAATAAAGGGCGCGCCAGAAGGCTGAAGTCTTCTGGTGCGCCCTTAGCAGTTAGCACAATGGCATTATCAAATATAGAGAAACACTACAACAAGCATCCCGAGGACCTGCGCCTGCAGCGCAGGCACGGCATGGTGGAGTTTCAGACCACCATGCATCATCTTCACCGTTTCCTGCGCCCGGGCTTCAGCCTGCTCGACATCGGTGCCGGAACAGGCCGCTACACATCGGCGCTCATGGCCGAGGGCTACGAGGTGAAGGCGGTAGAGCTTGTGCGCCACAACATCGACGTATTCCTGAAACGCGAGCCGTCGGCCAACGTGGTGCAGGGCGATGCACGCAACATGCCATTCGTGCCGACTGATTCGGCCGATCTCACGCTCCTGCTCGGCCCCCTTTATCATCTTTTCGGCGACGAAGAGAAGCTTAAGGCCCTTGAAGAGGCAAAGCGCGTGACCAAGCCCGGCGGCCTGATCTTTGTGGCTTACCTGATGAACGAATACAGCATTCTCTCTTATTGTTTCGATGAGGACCGCATAGGCAGTCTGCTCGAGAAGGGTGCGGTGGACAGCGATTTCCATATCCAAGCCCAGCCTGGCGAGCTCTACGACTACGTGCGCATTGACGACATTGACCGGCTCGACAAGCAGGCGGGTCTGCAGCGCGTCACCATATTCTCGCCCGACGGAGCCTCCGACTATATGCGCACGCGGCTCAACCGCATGAGCGACGACACGTTTGCCCGGTTCATAGAGTATCAGAAGAGCATATCCGAACGCCCCGACCTCATCGGGGCCGGCAGCCATGTGGTAGATGTTGTGAGGGTGCCGTGAGGCCTCGTTTTCGTCATCAGCGTATGCATAATCGGCGAGGCGATACCGCTTTTATTCGTTTCCCGTTTCTGTCTGTTCCGCCAATTCCCAGCCGGTTATTCCCTTGCCCTCTTCGTCCAGTTCTATCCCCAAACCGATGACCTGCCGCTTGCCGGCCTTGAACGGCTCAAGGTATAGTCTGTCGAGGATTTGCCGCGTGGCTGCATCCTTGCCGCCGTTGTTGCGCAGCTTCAGCTCAATCACATAGATGTATCGGGAGGATTGTACAGTCATGTCTATGCGCCCTGTGGCAAGCATGCGTTCCACCTCCACCTTCAAGCCGATGGCGTTGAAGATAGTGCTGATGATGAGACGGTAACGTTCCTCCATGTCCATCGAGGCAAGTTTCTTGTTGCTGTAAGGCACGTCGGCAACGAGGGCTTTGAGCGACTTCATGGCTTCGCCCACCTGTCCCGTGCCCATTTGGGCATACAGGTTGGCCTGCACCGACTGAATGTCGCCCTCCTTTCGCATGGCAAGGGCCGGCAACACCATCTCGTGGAGAGCCTGCTTCACTTCCTCGTTTGGGAATCCCAATGTGTAGCCGAATTCGTCGCTGTCCTTGATGGTCAAGTAGCCCGATTGGTAGAGAAACAGTTCTGCGCCTCCAACGGTAACGTCGGAGGTCTCCAAGGTATTGCGCATTACGCGGCAGTTATCAAAGTCTGTTAGGCGGAGAGACATGTTGTCCACAAACTTTGGTATCAAAGAAGTGGCTCCGGATGCGGCCCAAAAATTTCTGATTCTCGCTTGGTTCAAAGCGTTTATCAGGCTGAATGGGTTGTATATGTCTACCATATTCTCGTCGCTAAAATGGTAGCCGTCATAATAGTCTTTCAGCTTGTCGTGTGTCTGCTGCGGTGTCCATTCGTTTGTATCAGCCATTCTTTCCAGTTCGGGCCCGAAGTTCTCTTTTATTTCTTCCTCCGTGATGCCGCAGACGGTGGCATACTCAGGCAGGAAACTGATGTTGGTGAGGTTGTTGAGCACAGAGAACAGTGATATTTGCGTGAACTTCGTGATGCCCGTGATAAATACAAGCTTCTCGTATTCATCGCATGCCTTCAGCACTGCGAACACGTTGCGGTAAACGGCTGTGCAGTCGTCGTGCGATGCCGTCTTCCATGAGTGTTGTAAAGGCGAGTCGTATTCATCTATGAGCACGGCCACCTTGTAGCCGGTCTTCTTGAAAGCTGTCGTTATGATGCGCTTGAACCTTACGGCAAGCGAGGCGGCAGGCAGAGACGTGATGCCATAAGCGTCTTCATAGTCAAGAAAAGTCTCACTCAGATAAGACTCTATGGCTTGTGGGGTTGAACCGGCAAGGCTCATGTCGAGGCGAATGACGGGATGCTGCTTCCATTCCCTCTCCAACTGCATGACCTTCAGTCCTTCGAAGAGTTCCCGACGGCCTTCGAGGTACATCTGCAACGTATCGACAAGTATTGACTTGCCGAAGCGGCGTGGGCGGCTCAAGTAGTTGAACTTGTTGCCGTTGTTCACCAAGTTCCATACGATGTCGGTTTTGTCAACATATAGATATCCCTCTTCCCTGATGACCTTGAACGACTGTATGCCTGCCGGCAGTTTGCGCTTGTTGATGTATGCCATATCTTGTTCCTCCTGCTCTTTTTGGCAAAGTTAAGCAAAGCTTGCCGATTTTACAAATATAAGCCAATGTTTTGAATATATTTGTGGTTCTTCCGGCTTTTACCCTTCACTTTCCATCTCTTCGTTCTTCACTTTCTTGTGCGATGAAAAAACACAACAAAAGGCTCTCTGAAAATCGATTTTTTTGAAAAACTTTTCCTCTTGTGTGCATTTGAGCGATTTTTGTGCTGTTTTTATAACGCCTTTATAGTCAGACGGTTATATTTTTGTGGTCTAAAATGTGGCTGAAATTTTGGCTTTCGATTCGGCTTTACGTTAGAATCGCAGTGCCTTTACGTTAGAATCGCAGTGCCTTTACGTTAGAATCGCGACGCGATAGTGCTACTATCGCGACCCGATTTCATGGTTTTGGGGGCTAAAAATGGCTTGAAGGTGCCCTTTTTAACACTTCGGAGCCTCCGTGTCCGTCCTGGATGGTGTGCCCCTCAAGTGTTAAAATCTTGCTAAAAATATTGACAAACATGATGTCTAAAACCATAGTGGAAAGGCACGTTTCTTGCACCGTTGGGTGCAAAACCCTGCATGGACGGCACACCTCAGCCCTGTTTCAAGTAAACGTAAAGATTACTTTTTTCGCTTATGATTGTTTTGTATCAATTTTTTTTCTACCTTTGCAAGCAAATCAACTGCCGAAGGCAACCAGACTATAACTTTAGAACAAAACGTCACTAACAACCAAACATCAAAAATGACTAAGAAGAAATTCTATCCATGGCTCGTCGTGGCCCTGTTGTGGGTCGTGGCCTTACTCAACTACATGGACCGACAGATGCTCTCCACGATGCAGGAGGCTATGAAGGCCGACATCGTGGAACTGCAGAAGGCTGAGGCCTTTGGAGCCCTTATGGCCGTGTTCCTGTGGATTTATGGCATAGTGAGCCCGTTTGCGGGTATTGTGGCCGACAAGATAAGCCGCAAGAAACTTGTGGTGGGCAGCCTGTTCGTGTGGTCGGGAGTGACGTTCCTTATGGGTTATGCCAACAACTTTGAGCAACTCTACTGCCTCCGCGCTCTGATGGGCATCAGCGAGGCGTTGTACATTCCGTCGGCCCTGTCGCTCATTGCCGACTGGCACGAAGGCAAGTCGCGCTCGCTCGCCATCGGCGTGCACATGACGGGTCTGTACGTGGGCCAGGCCGTGGGCGGATTCGGTGCCACTATAGCAGCCACGTTCTCCTGGCACGAGACATTCCATTGGTTCGGAGTGTTGGGCATTGCCTATTCGGTGGTGCTCGCCCTGCTGCTGCACGACAAGCCAAAGCCGGCCGGTGCCGACATCCCGCAGCAGTCTGCTACCCTGACCAAGAAGGAGAGTGTGTGGCATGGACTCAGCATGGTTCTCTCAACATGGACCTTCTGGATCATGCTCATCTATTTCGCCGTGCCGAGCCTTCCGGGATGGGCAACAAAGAACTGGCTGCCGACCCTCTTCGCCGAGAACCTTGGCATAGGCATGGCCCAGGCCGGCCCCATGTCTACCATCACCATCGCCGCCTCGTCGTTTGTAGGCGTGATTCTTGGCGGAGTGCTGTCAGACAAATGGGTTCTGCGCAACATTCGCGGACGCATCTACACCAGTGCCATTGGCCTGGGAATGACCATCCCGGCCCTCATACTGCTCGGCTTCGGTCACAGCGTCGTGGCTGTTGTCGGTGCAGGCCTCCTGTTCGGTGTGGGCTACGGCATGTTCGATGCCAACAACATGCCTATACTCTGCCAGATCATATCAGCCAAATACCGTGCCACGGCTTATGGCGTGATGAATATGGTCGGCGTGTTTGCCGGTGCCGCCGTGACCCATCTGCTCGGCCAGTGGACCGACGGCGGAAACCTTGGCATGGGCTTTGCCGTGTTGGGTTGCATCGTGATTGTGGCCCTCGTGCTGCAGCTTGTGTGCCTGCGCCCGACCTCAGACAATGTAAATTAAAGGGTGGTGATTTTTAGAACCGCCCTAAAGACACTTATAGTTTAATCACATTATATTAATATTGACAATGGAAAAGATTGTAGGACTTATCGACGCCCCGTTTACGCCATTCCACGCAAACGGCGACGTGAATCTTGAACCTATTGAGACTTACGCCAAGATGCTGCAGAAAAACGGCTTGAAGGGCGTGTTCATCAATGGCTCGTCGGGCGAGGGCTACATGCTCACCACCGAAGAGCGCATGCAGCTTGCTGAGCGCTGGGTGAGCGTGGCTCCGGAGGGCTTCAAGGTCATCGTGCACGTGGGCAGCTGCTGTCTCAGAGAGAGCGTGCGCCTTGCAGAGCATGCCCAGCGCATCGGTGCATGGGGCATCGGCTCAATGGCTCCTCCATTCCCGAAGATCGGCCGCATAGAGGAACTCGTGGAGTATTGCGAGACCATAGCCAACGCTGCTCCCGAACTGCCGTTCTACTATTATCATATCCCCGCCTTCAACGGCGCTTATCTGCCAATGGTCGATCTGCTGAAGGCCGTAGACGGACGCATCAAGAACTTCGCAGGCATCAAGTACACCTACGAAGCTCTCTACGAGTACAACCAGTGCCGTCTGTACGGCGGCGGCAAGTATGACATGCTGCACGGCCAGGACGAGACCATCCTGCCGAGCCTTGCACAGGGTGGCGCACGCGGCGGCATCGGCGGCACAACCAACTACAACGGACGTGAGCTTGTGGGCATCATCGACGCCTGGAACAAGGGCGACCTTGAGACCGCACGCGAGAAGCAGAACTTCGCGCAGGAGGTCATCAACGTGATTTGCCACTTCCGCGGCAACATCGTAGGCGGCAAGCGCATCATGAAGCTCCTCGGCTTCGACCTCGGTCCAAACCGTGTGCCGTTCCGCAACATGACCGACGAAGAGGAACAGCAGATGAAGAAGGAACTTGAGGCCATCGGATTCTTTGAGAGAGCAAACAAGTTCTGATAAACAAACCATTGAGGGCGCATGCGTCTTGGCATGCGCCCTCTTTTTTATTATTCTACAATGGAAAGAAGATTTGACCTTTCCGTATCCAACTACGGCACGGCAAAGCAATACCATTATGCCGTGACTATACTGCCATGGGGAGCCACTGAACCCCACAACCAGCACTTGCCCTACATGACCGACTGCATCCTGTCGCACGATGTGGCGGTGGATGCTGCCGAACAGCTGTATGCCAAGCACAACATCATGGCCATGGTCATGCCTCCGGTGTTCACCGGTGCGCAGAACCCGGGGCAGCGCGAACTGAACTTCTGTGTCCACTACTCCTACGACACCCAGCGCGGTGTGCTGCGCGACATCGTGGCCTCGCTCTACCGCCAGGGACAGCGCCGCCTGCTGATAGTGAACGGCCACGGCGGCAACAACTTCAAGAACATGATCCGCGACCTCACGCTCGAATATCCCGACTTCATCATCGCCACGAGCGAATGGTTCAAGATGGTGCCTTCGAAGGATTACTTCGACGTTGTGGGAGACCATGCCGACGAGGTGGAGACGTCTGTCATGATGCACTATCACCCGGAGCTGGTAAACCTCGACGAGGCAGGCGACGGTGCCAGCCACGGCTTCAAACTCGACGCACTGCAGAAAGGCAGGGTGTGGATTCCGCGCAACTGGGCCAAGGTAAGCCAGGACACAGGCATAGGCTCGCCGGCACTCGCCACCGCAGAAAAGGGCAAGAAGTTTGCCCAGGCCGTAGTGGCAGAATATGTGGAGTTCCTCAAAGGCTTTGCCGAGGTCAACTCGGTAGACGACCTGTACGAGAAATAGTCTTGCGCTTGGCCGGTACAAACAATTAACCCAAATCTTATTGGCAGATTTGGGTTAAAGCACAAGAAAGACAATAAAAAATATCAGACCGCTGTATATGAATCATCAGACACCGTATTTCCGCATCGTCAGAATCATGTGCGCAGCCATTGTCATGCTGCTCACGGTTTTGTGTCCCGCCAAGGCCAACGCCGCAGGGCGTGTGGTCGACGTGGCCGGCTTCCCTACTGCCGAACCTGGCTATTCGCTTGGCGTGTCGGCATGCTATGCCGGTCGCATAGGCAACTATATCATAATGGCAGGCGGCTGCAACTTCCCCGAGGATGGCAAGCCGAAGAAGTATTATGCCGGAATCTATGCGGCGCGCATCGACAGTTGCGGGCTGCAATGGAGGCTCGTAGGAGTCTTGCCCGAGCCGGCTGCTTATGGTGCAACGGCGCAGAGCGGCGACGGTCTGTTGTTCATCGGCGGAAACAATAGCCGGCACAGTCTGAAGACGGTGTATGGCATCCGTCTTGACGATGAGGCAACCAAGGTTGAGATAACACGTCTTGCCGACTTGCCCTTTACGGTAGACAATATGGCGGTGGCACAGACGCAGACCGACGTGTTTGTTGTTGGCGGAAACCAGGACGGCAAGCCCTCGGCTTCAGTGCTTCATCTGTCGCTCGACAAGCCAATGCCCATTGCTGCCAATGCCGAAAACGCCTCTTGCCCCGCTTCGCCATGGCAGGAAATTACCGCAGTGCCAGGGAAACCGCGCGTGCAGCCGGTGGCCGTGGCACATAACAATAAGGTGTATGTGTGGGGAGGAATGTTCTCTGATGGCGAAAACAGTGTGGTGCATACCGACGGCTACGCCTTCGACATGTGCAAGGAAGAGTGGGAGAGCGTTGCCGCCCCGCGCTCAGCCCAGGGCGAGAAAATGACCCTCGCCGGAGGCATAGCGTGGACAGACAACAACCGCATCCTTGCCGCAGGCGGCGTCAACAAAGACATCTTCCTCGATGCCATAAGCGGCAGATATGAGCGCGTAGAGAAGGAAAACTATCTGAAGCAACCGATAGGTTGGTATAGGTTCAACGGCAACCTGTATGAATATGATGCAACGGCCAACAAATGGACCTTGCTCTGCACCTCGCCCAGCCTTGCACGCGCCGGCGCACTGGCTGTGCCTACATCCATGGGTACGTTCTATATAGGTGGCGAACTGAAACCTGCGCTCCGCACGCCACAAATAGTCATTGTCGGCACTGAGCCGCAGTAAGTATCCTGCGGCAGCATGGTCTGAGCGGCATATTATAGTTTTCCCATTATCATTTTTTGATAATCATTTTATGATAATCGTGATAAATGTTGTAATTTTGCATGGCACGACATATCTAACAAGGCATGGACAAGATATTGAGGAATCCTTTCATCACCAATGGCTATGCGGGGCCTGAATATTTCTGCGACCGCATAGAAGAAACACGGCACATCATAGAGATGCTTACCAATGAGAACAACTTGGCTCTGATATCCCCGCGCAGGATAGGGAAAACGGAGCTTATACGCCACTGTTTCTCTCAACCTCATATCAAGGAGAATTACTACACTTTCATCATTGACATTTACTCGACTAACTCTGTAGGCGACTTGGTTAACATGTTCGGCAAGAGTATCATCGACGAACTCCGTCCAAAAGACCGAACGGTTTGGGAAAAGTTCCTGCAGATATTGTCATCTCTTCGTTCCGAAATCTCTTTCGACATCAACGGCCAACCCGTATGGGGTGTCGGCCTCGGGAACATTGTCAACCCGGAGATTACCCTTGACGAGATTTTCACCTACCTCAATCAAGCCGACAAACCGTGCCTTGTCGCCATTGACGAGTTTCAGCAGATCAGCAACTATGCCGACAAGCGCATCGAGGCTTTGCTGCGCACTTACATCCAGCGTTGCACCAATGCCCATTTCATCTTCTCCGGCTCCCATCGTCACATGATGGGTGAAATGTTCACCTCACCCGCCCGCCCGTTTTACCAAAGCGTGACGCTGATGAATCTAAAGCCTTTGGCCGTGGAAAAATACAAGGCGTTTGCCGCTGCTAAATTTGATGAACGCGGAAAACGCCTCGACACCGCCGTCGTGGATGAACTCTTTGCCCGCTTCTCGGGAGTGACGGCTTACATTCAGCGGGTCATGAATGTGCTCTTCTTGAAGACTCCGCCACAAGGCCTTTGCAGCGTTGACATGGTGGATGATGCCATCAGCTATATTCTGAATATGGCATCAGACACCTATGAGACCCTTCTGCGACAAATGCCCGAAAAGCAACGCAACGTGTTTGTGGCAATTTCGGCCGATGGAGAGGCACGCAATGTGAGAAGTGGTGCCTTTGCCAAGAAATACCACCTTACGTCGCCTAGTTCGGTCAACTCCGCAATCAAGGGCCTGTTGGAGAAAGACTTCATTACCCAGGAAGGAGACGCCTTCGTGGTCTATGACAAGTTTTTCGACTTGTGGCTGAAGCGTGCATGACTGTCGTGTTGTCCGCAGCTATTCATACAGATAGAACATGCGTTCCGTCATCTGCCATTTCTCGTCGGAAGTGGCGTTGGCATCGCACCCCTGAAACTGTGCCACATGACTTTCCCACTCTGCCTGTCGCGGCAGCGTGGCGAGCTCTTTCATGGCATCGTTCCAGTTGAAGTCGACAGGTGCGTCGACAATCATCACAAGCCGCCTGCCAAGGATGTAGATCTCCATTTCGAGTATGCCCACCGCTTGTATTCCGTGCTTTATCTCATCCCAGAAATGCGCCTTGTCGTGGGCTTCGCGATACTTCACTATCAGCTCGTCGTCGTCTTTCAGTTCCATTGTCTGCACATAACGCTTCGTAGGCTGCCCGAAACGTTTTGTGGCGTATCCGTTCTCTTTCATGGTCTTTAGTTGTTAGGTGTTGTTTCTGCTGCAAATATAGGCATTGTCAGCGTAAACGGCAAATCCTGCAACCATTTAATTCACTGAAAGAGTGCAAATTTCTTATGATTCAATGCTTTTGCGGGCTAACTCCACTTTCTTTCCTGCTGTGGCGTTAGCCCAGTGTGTTTCTTGTAGTAGCGGCAGAAGAAGCTGGCGTCGGCAAAGTGGTATTCCCATGCTATCTCTTTTACGCTCTGCGATGTGCGTTGCAGTTGCGTCTTTATCTGCAGTATGACGTATTGGTCTATTATCGCCTTAGGCGTGTGGTCGGTCACTTGGCGCACGATGTTGGTGAGATACTTCGGCGTGATGTTCATTTGCGAGGCGTAGTAGTTGACGTCGCGCGACAGTTTGTAGTCGCGTTCCATGAGCCTCATGAAGAGGTTGAACAGTTTGCGCACGCGGTACGACTTCACCTCGTCGGGGCGGTAGTCGGGGTTGCGTTGCATATATTCGTGGAAGCCGATGAAAAACGCCTTGAGCTGGCAGTGCACGAGTTGGGAGAGGCAGGTGCAGTCGGCTTGGTCGAAATACACTTTCAGCAAGGCGAACATGCCGTCGACGATATGCGTCACCACGGGCGAGTCTTGGCGGCATCGGTCTTCGCGCAGGGAAGAATACACGGTGTGCTCCAGCTGCAGGCTTGCCTCGCGCAAGAGCGACGGGCTGTATCTGAGCATCTCCACCTCGAAAAGTGAAGAACGAAGAGTGGAGAGTGAAGAATTCTCTTGTCCGTTTACTGATAGGCTGCTCGACTGCTCACCGTCAACGTCCTTCCCTCTTTCTTCTTCACTTCTACAAGTTGATTCTTCGTCCATCCCTCTTTCTTCTTCACTTCTACAAGTTGGTTCATCGTCCTTCCCTCTTTCTTCTTCACTTCTACAAGTTGATTCATCACTCTTCCCTCTTTCTTCTTCACTTCTACAAGTTGATTCTTC
>CAZXGQ010000023.1:0-4681 GCA_964640415.1 uncultured Prevotella sp. | reverse complement strand
TTCTTCACTTCTACAAGTTGATTCTTCCCTCTTCCCTCTTCGTTCTTCACTTACTATTTCCACGACATCGTTTGGGAACACCGTGATTACAGCGTTCTCAAACATTTCCCAGTCCTTATAGTTCACCCTCAGCACGGCTTCGCCCTGGCGGCATATCAGTATAGCTCCATAGTCCAGCACTTGCGGACCGTGCCGCCATTCATCCAGCCGCGTCGGGAAAAGGCTTGTCTCTTGCGGTGACTTTAGTTCTATTGCAGAGTCCATTTGTGAAGAATGCTTTATTCGAGGCGGTGAACGCCATTTTTTGCCATTAATACGTTCTCTTCTGTTTTCTCCCACAAAGTTAGGCAATAAATGTGATATAACCGAACTAATGTTCTCTAATCGTCCATCCGCCGCGCTATATTTAAAACGCCATATCGTAGAAATAGCCTTAACTTTGCACTCGAATTTAAGACATTTTGTTTGATGATAAAAAAGATTATGTTTTCGTGGCTTCTGCTGTTTGGAGCCGCGTCATTGGCCGAAGCTCAGCAGCAAACGCTGACCATCGATCAACTTTTTACGGCCATTGAGGATAACAATGCAAGTCTGCGCACACAGAAGTCGGGAGTCGAGGCTGCCGAACTCGGCATAGAGTCGGCAAAGAGCAAGCGCCTGCCCGATGTCGACGCATCGCTGTCGGTGAGCTACATAGGCAACGTGCTTCTGACCGACCGCGATTTCGGCAACGTTCATGGCATGTCCTCACCGCACTTCGGCAACTCCTTCGCGCTGGAGGCACAGCAGGTGGTTTATGCAGGTGGCGCGATAAACGCCGGCATCAAACTTGCCGAGCTGGGCAAGAGCCAGGCCGAGACCGGCGTCAAGCTGACGCGCCAGCAGGTGCGCTTCGTGGCCCTGGGACAGTATCTCGACCTCTATAAGATAGACAACCAGATACAGGTATACGAGAAGAACATTGAGCTCACACGCCAGCTCATAGCTGACATAAAGGCCAAGCAGGAGCAGGGTATGGCTCTGAAAAACGACATCACGCGCTATGAACTGCAGATGGAAAGCCTGAAGCTCGGCCTCACAGCCCTGCGCAACAACCGCAGCATTCTTAACCACCAGCTCTGCAACACTCTTGGCAAGACGCAAGACGTTGTCATAATGCCCGATGCCAAAGTCATCGAAAAGATATACGCCAAGGACGGCGAAGAATACTGGCAGAACCATGGCTCGCTCAACTCTCCGCTGCTTGAGCAGAGTGCCAACGCCATAAGCATAGCCGAGCAAAACGAAAAGCTCGCAAAGAGCGACATGCTGCCAAAGGTGGCTTTCGTGGCAAGCGACAACTTCAACGGGCCTATCACCTTTGAGCTTCCGCCGATAAACAAGAACCTCAACGTGTGGTATGTGGGCGTGGGCGTGAAATACAGTCTCAGTTCGCTCTACAAGAGCAACAAGCGCATCAAGCAGGCTTCCGTAGAGACCCGACAGGCACAGGAGGCCCGCACGGTGCAGATGGAACAGCTCAACAACAACGTGCAGGCGGCCTATGTGCAGTACCTGCAGACCTACGTTGAACTGGAAACGCAGCAGAAGAGCGTGGAACTGGCCCGCCAAAACTACGACGTGATGAACGCACGCTACCTCAGCCAGCTCGCCCTTGTCACCGACATGGTTGACGCAAGCAACCTCCGCCTCAACGCAGAGCTGAAAGAGGTTGACGCACGCATCAACATCGCTTATGCCTACTACAAGATGAAGTACGTGGCAGGAGAAATCTAGCCAAATGATAAATTATAAATGATAAATTATAAATAGCAATGAACAAGAAGATAATCAAGAGAATATATAATGTAGTGATCGTGGTGTTCCTCATCGGCGCAATAGGGTGGTGCCTCAGCCATTTCTATCATGGCGACGGTATGGAGTATACCGACGATGCACAGGTGTGCCGCCACATCACTCCCATCAATACCCGTGTGTCCGGATTCATCAAGGAAATCCGGTTCAACGATTTCCAGCACGTGAAGAAAGGCGACACGCTCGTCATCATTGAGGATGCCGAGTATCGTCTGCAGGTGGCTCAGGCAGAGGCCGGCTTGCGCGGCTCAAAGTCAAGTTCTTCGGTAGTTACCGCCAGCATGGGTACCACAGCCAGCAATGTGGAGACTGCATCGGCAGGCATCGAGGAGGCCCGCGTTGACATGCTCAACGCCAAGCAGGATTTCGACCGCTTCGCAGCCCTGATGAAGAAGGACGCTGTCACCAAGCAGCAGTATGACAACGCCTATGCCCGCTACCTCGGTGCAAAGGCCCGCTATGAGCAGGCCAACAGCAGAAGGCAGAGTGCCGCTTCCGTGAAGAACGTGCAGACCCACCAGCTTGGTGGCTCACGTGCCGGCGAGAGCGTGTCGGAGGCACAGTTGAACCTTGCCCGCCTGAACCTTTCCTATACTATCATCGTGGCTACCTGTGATGGCGTGATGGGCAAGAAGGAGATACATGAGGGGCAGCTCGTGCAGCCCGGCCAGATGCTGGCCCGCATCGTCGACGACAACGACGTGTGGGTGATGGCCAACTACCGCGAGACGCAGATGGACGGCATCACCGTGGGCAAGACGGTGGAGTTCACAGCCGACGCCATTCCGGGCGTGGTGTTCCACGGCAAGGTGGAAGCCCTGTCGGCAGCAGCCGGCAATGCCTACTCAATGATTCCTGTAGACAATGCCACGGGCAACTTCGTCAAGGTGGAGCAGCGTGTGCCTGTACGCATAGCAATATCCAAAGACAACGACGCCAAGCAGGTGGCCCTCCTACGTGCTGGCCTGAATGTTGAAACGAAAGTCCGCATCAAGTAATAAATTACAAATTATAAATCTTAAATTATAAATTGTAATGGCAGGACCTCCTATGTTGAAGGGACCCTTCGCTATCCCTTCGTTCAACAGCTATATACCCCGCAAGCTGCATCCGTGGCTTTACCTCCCCATAGCCTTCCTCTTTTTGATGTCGGGCGGCATCTACAGTGGAGCAATGAGCCAGGTGATGGGCGAATACAGCCTGATGAGAGAGGATGTGCTCATGATCGTCATGTTCAATGTGGTGGGCGTGGCGATGCCGTTCCCTTTCCTCTTCAAGATGAAGTTCCACTTCACCAACCGCCAGCTTCTCATCAATGCGGCACTGGTGGTGGCGGCGTGCAACTTCCTCATAATGTGGACCGATTCCGTGCCCGTGATGTGTCTCCTTGCCTACCTCTCAGGCTTTTTCAAGCTCTGCGGCTGCTTCGAAGTAATGAGCACCATCCAGCTATGGATGACCAAGAAGAGAGATTTCACCATCTTCTTCCCATTGCTCTATTGCTTGGTGCTGGGCAACATGTATCTGACGCCTTGGGTCACCGAGCATCTCATCTATATCTATCAGGACTGGCGCATCTTCAACTGGTTCATGACGGCGGCCATGCTCGGCGTGGCACTCTTCCTCTATGTCACCACCCACGACTTCCGCTTCATGAAGCCCATGCCTTTCATCAGTGTCGATTATCTAGGCTGTATCCTCTGGTCGGCATGGATGCTGGAGTGCATCTTCTTCTTCAACTACGGCGAGCACTACAACTGGCTCGACGCCAAGGTGATGCGGATAGACTTGCTGCTCTTCATCGTTACGGGCTACTTCTGCATACAGCGAATGCGCCACATCCGCCATGCCTACATCGTAATCGGAGCGTGGAAGTACAAACGGCTGATACCCTTGCTCATACTCTTCGCCTTCGTTGAGTTCATGGACAGCACGCCCAAGGTGCTGCAGACGGCTTTCACAGGCAGCGTGCTCCACTATGGAACGTTCACCACCAACGTGCTTAACTTTGTGGAGTGGGTAGGCTCAATAGCCGGATGTCTGTTCTGCCTCTTCTGGTGCCAGGTGCTCCGCCAGAAATACACCTATCTGCTCACCATTGGTGTGGCGATGATGGCGGCCTATCCGGCGATGATGTATTTCATCATCGATCCCGGCTTGCCGTTGGAGGCACTCTACGTGCCCACCTTGCTCAGGTCGTTCGGCCATGCCATTTTCTTCTGTATACTGACGATATACTTGGAGGAACTGATGCCTTTCCAGCATTTCTTTATGGGCCTTACTATTGCCGGCTTGATCCGCAACGGGCCTATCTCGACAATGTGTTCGGGCTTGTACAGCTTCGGGCTCCGCTACCAGATGGCCGACAACATGGCGCGCGGATTGCCCTACGACTCTGCAAACCTGCTGATGATCAGTATCCGCCAGCTCTACGGCGTCACCTGTGTCATTGGCCTTGCCGTATTCCTCATCTTCCTGCTGTGGAACGTACAGCCTGTGCGCAGCACGCTGAAGAAGATGCCAACATGGAACTTCGTTGGAAGAATGATGAAAAAGAAAGAGCGTCGGCATTAAACGATAAAAGGGAAGGCTACGCTGCCTTCCCTTTATAGTTTTTTGGTGAATCCCATATTCTATTTATTCGTCCACCGTCCAGTCGGTGATGTTGTGCTTCTCCACATCGAAGTTGATGCCGACCTTCACAATGGGCAGACCGCACTGCATGAAACGTTTGGGGTATTGTTTCAGGTCAATCTGCCGCATGGCGGTTGTCGCGTCTTTGTTGAGCTTCAGTTCGAAGAGGTAGAGACGGGTGGCGGTGCGCAGC
>CAZXGQ010000022.1:0-31366 GCA_964640415.1 uncultured Prevotella sp. | reverse complement strand
CTCTTCTCGAAGAGGTCGCCGCCCTGCACCACACGGTGGCCCACGGCACCAATCTCGTCAAGGCTCTTGATGGCTCCAACCTCAGGGTCGAGCAGGCACTTGAAGACGAGCTGCACACCCTCCTTGTGGGTAGGCAGGTCGGCCATGATCTGCTTCTTTGATCCGTCGGGCATCTTCACCTTGATGAATGCCTCGTCGAGACCGATGCGCTCCACGCCACCCTGGGCGAGCACGGCCTCGTTGGTCATGTCGTAGAGTTTATACTTAATGCTGCTGCTGCCGCAGTTCAATACAAGAATATTCATGTTGGTTTGTGGTTACTGATTGATAATTATTTCTTGGCGTCTTGTGCCTGGCAACTTGTGATGGCCACCATGTAGTAGATGTCGTCGACAGAGCAGCCGCGGCTGAGGTCGTTGACAGGACGTGCTATGCCCTGGAGGATTGGGCCGATGGCAGTGGCTCCGCCCAGGCGCTCAACGAGCTTGTAGCCGATGTTGCCTACTTCGAGGTTTGGTGCTACGAGGACGTTGGCACTTCCTGCGATGTTGCTTTGTGGGGCCTTCTTCTTACCTACAGCCGGCACAAGTGCGGCGTCAGCCTGCAGCTCGCCGTCGACCTGCAGGTCAGGGAACTTCTCGTGTGCAATCTTCACTGCGTCTACCACCTTGTCGATGACATAAACGCTCTTGCCAGTCTCCTTGTTGATGGCGTCCTTTGCCGAACCCTTTGTAGAATAGCTCAGCATGGCCACGTGGGGCTCGCTGATTCCGGCGATGGCACGTGCAGTCTGTGCTGTGGTGAAGGCGATCTGTGCCATTTGGTCGGCTGTGGGGTTAGGAGTCACGGCCACGTCGCCCATCACGACGATGCCGTCCTTGCCATATTGTGAATTGGTGACGAGCAGCATGGCACCGCTTACGCATGTGATGCCGGGAGCGCACTTGATGATCTGCAATGCCGGGCGCAGGGTGTCGCCAGTGGTGCTCAGTGCGCCGCTGATCTGTCCGTCGGCGTCTCCGCTCTTGATGATCATGCAGCCAAGGTAGAGGTTGTTGGTAGTGATGAGCTCGCGGGCCTGGTCCACGGTCATGCCCTTCTTCTTGCGAATCTCGGCGAGCTTCTCGGCATACTCCTCAGTCTTGTCGAAGTGGAGAGGGTCGATGATGGTAGCCTTGTCGATGTTTTTCAGGCCCCACTCTTCAGCTTCCTGCTTGATATGCTCAGGGTTGCCAATGAGGATGATGTCGGCGATATCGTCGGCAAGCACATGGTCTGCGGCTTTCAATGTGCGTTCTTCCTCAGCCTCAGGAAGAACGATGCGCTGCTTGTCAGCTTTGGCGCGCGCCACGATTTCTTCTAATAAACTCATTTTTAATTGATTTATATTGTGTTATTATTGTCTTAGTGTAGGCTATGCAAAATTACAAAAAAATATCCTTATGAACCTTTGCCCATAAGGATATTTTTTATGTGGTGGTCATTTCTTTTGTAAGCAGGCTCTCAAGATCTTCGGCAGAGAGTCGCAGGCGGAAGTTGCCCTTGATGGCTGCGCTGATGCGTCCCGTCTCCTCTGATACCACCACTGCTATGGCATCGCAGGCCTGCGATATGCCGAGGGCGGCACGGTGGCGCAGGCCAAGCTCCTTGGGGATGTCCATGTTGTGGCTCACCGGCAGGATGCATCCGGCAGCCTTGATGCGCCGCTTTGAGATGACCATGGCTCCGTCGTGGAGGGGCGAGTTCTTGAAGAAGATGTTCTCGATGAGCAGTTTGTTGACATTGGCGTCGATGAGCTCGCCTGTCTGCACGATGTCGTCTAGGGGAGTGGTCCTCTCTATGACGATGAGTGCGCCGACCTTGCCCTTGGCCATGTCCATGCATGACCATACAATAGGCATGATAGCTTCCTTGTCTACCTGCTGTGCGCTGTCGTGATGGAAGAACAGGTTGATGAACTTTCTTGCCCGTTGCCGCTCTCCAATCTCGTAGAGGAACTTGCGTATCTCGTCCTTGAAAAGTACGATGAGACCTATCACGCCTACCGAGACGAGCTGGTCCATGATGCTTCCGAGAAGGCGCATCTCCAGGACTTGGGAGACGAAGAGCCATGCTATGACGAAGACGATGATACCCGTGAAAATGTTCTGCGACCGGCTCTCTTTCATGAGTCGGTAGAAGTAGTAGAGCAGTAACGCTACGGTTACAATGTCTATGATGTCTTTTATGCCGAAGGAGAAAAACATCGGTAGTTAATGTGTTTGTAGGTTGAATGTTGATAACTTTACCGCTTGCACGGCCTCTTTCACATCGTGCACACGAAGTATGCTTGCACCGTTGGCAAGGGCTATGGTGTTCACTGCCGTGGTGCCGTTGAGCGCCTCGTCGGCTGTTATGCCGAGAGTCTTCCATATCAGGCGCTTTCGTGACAGGCCGGCGAGAATTGGCAGGTTGAGCACTTCGAGCTTGCGCTGGTCGCGGAGGATGGCGAAGTTTTCTTCCATCGTCTTGCCGAACCCGTAGCCGGGGTCGAGGATGATGTCGTTGACGTGAAGGTCGCGAAGCTGCTGCACCTCCTTTGAGAAGTTGATGAGCATGTCGTGGATGTTGCCCTGTACCGACATGAGGATATAAGGCACCTTCAGCCTTCCCATCATGCGGAAGATGGCAGGATACGACTTGAACTTGTCGTCGCCCTCTACCTCGTACTGCTCCTCCAAAGGCTTGTCTACTATGCCGGTGATGCCGCCCTCCGACACGTCGTTGATGATGTCGGCACCATATTCCTCCACAGCCATCCTCGCCACGTCGGGACGGTAAGTGTCCACGGAAATTGCGACGTCGGGCTGCTCACGCCTCACTATCGGCAAGGCATGGCGCAGGCGCTGCATCTCTTCCTCCTCGCTCACTTCGGAGGCGCCGGGACGAGTGGAGAAAGCGCCGATGTCTATAATAGAGCCACCCTCAGCCACGATCTGGTTGGCGCGGTCGGCTATCTCCTTCTCTGTCTGCTTGCGGCTTCCGGCGAAGAAACTGTCGGGGGTGCAATTGAGAATACCCATGACAACAGGTGTGGAGAGGGAAAGCAGTCGGCCTTTTATGTTGAGTGTGTAGTCCATCAAATTAATATTTTCGGCAAATGTACAAATTAATTTCGTGTTACACTTTGCCGTCCAGATAAATTATACTATTTTTGCAAAGAAATTTAGCTTACACAATATAAAAGAAATGAGATTTGTCCATCGGATTTCGCGGCTGTTCATGTTGCCCTTGCTGAAGAATGGCGTGTTCTTTTCCACGATGTATGCCCTTGGCATACTGTGCGCCTATCTCACGCTTCCAGACAAGAAAGGGCAGGAAGTCTACGACAACTTGTGGCTGGAGCTCTTTCTTGATGTCTATTTCGTGTGCGCGGTGCTTGCGCTCATCCCTGCCAAGGTGAGGCGCTGGTTCCGTCTTGCCCTCTATGTCGTATTGTATGGCGTGGCCTTGACCGACGTGTTCTGCTACTGGAAGTTCGGCTCGGTCATTTCCCCTTCCATGCTCATGCTCGTTGGCGAGACCGACAGCCGCGAGGCGGGCGAATTCTTCTCGACATATTTCAATCTCGACTTGCTTTCCTCTCCCGTAGTATGGATAATCCTGTTGGCCATTCTTCATGCCTTGGTTGATTTGCGCAAGCCTCTTTGCCGATTGTTGAAGGTCAACTACGCGAAGCTGCAGGCTAAGTTCGGCTTCGGCTTCCTCCGCTTCTTCCATAAATACATGCTTTATCCCGAGTGCGGCATTGTGGTGCTGGCGTTGCTCGTGTGGAGCATTGCCGCGAGCTTGGGCAACAAGCGCGGAATGACGCGCCTCATGACGGCCGACACCATAGGCTCGATAGAGCATATACTCACCGATTCTGACCATGGCAACTTCTACCTCCCCATATATCGTCTCGCCTTTTCCGTCTACAGCAACCACCTTGCCTTGCAGCAGGTAGACAAGTGTGTGGCGGCGGCGCAGAAGGTGAAGGTGGATTCATGCTCCTTCCGCTCGCCTACCGTAGTGCTGATTATCGGCGAGAGCTACAGCAAGGCCCATTGCCAGCTCTATGGCTATCAGCAGAAGAACACGCCACTGCAGAAGCGCCTTGAACGCAGCGGATGGCTGACAAAGTTCAACGACGTGGTGACATGTTGGAACCTCACGAGTTTCGTGTTCAAGAACTTCCTGTCGATGCATGTCGTTGGCCAAAAAGGCGAGTGGTGCGACTATCCGCTTTTCCCCGAGCTCTTCCGCAAGGCCGGTTACAAGGTGACGTTCCTTACCGACCAGTTCCTCCTTGCCGCAGGGCAGGAGGTCTACGATTTCTCGGGGGGCTTCTTCCTCAACGACCCCGTCTTGAGCAAGGAGCAGTTTGACCTGCGCAACACGAAGCTCCACCGCCTTGACGAGGGATTGCTCAACGACTACGACAACTTCTTGAACGACGGCAAGATAGACCTTAAAGGCAACAACCTCATAATCTTCCACCTTATAGGCCAGCACGTGAGCTACAAGACGCGCTATCCCAAGGACCGCACCAAATGGAAAGCCAACGACTATAAGGAGCTCCGCCCCGACCTTGCGGGTGACCATTACCGCCGCCGCATGATAGCCGCCTACGACAACGCCTGCCTTTACAACGACTCTGTAGTGAACCAGATAGTGAAGCGCTTTGAAGACAAGGATGCCATAGTGGTGTACATGCCCGACCATGGCGAGGAGATATTTGAGCCGGGACGCGACATCATCTGCCGCAACCACTCCGCAACAGTCGACTGGCCTCTGGCCCACTACGAGTTTGAGGTGCCTTTCTGGATATGGTGCTCGCGAAAGTATGCGCATCGCCAGCCGGAAGTGTTCAAGGCCATAAAAGACGCCAGAAACCGCAGGTTCATGACCGACGCCGTGCCGCACCTGATGGTTTGGCTCGCAGGCATAAGCTCGAAAGACTATCACGACCAGTACAACGTGCTCTCGCCCAACTATGACGAGAGCCGGCCGCGCATCCTGAAAAACAGCGTAGACTACGACAAGCTGAGAGACGCAGCGCGCAAAGACGAAAAAGTAGAAGGAAAGAAATAATGCAAATAAGCCTTAACAACAATAGGGAAACCGTGACGCATCATGGCGAGGAGCTGCTTACCAGAGCCGAGTGCAACGCTTTGCGTGGCATAGCCATCCTTGGCATCTTCCTGCATAACTTCTGCCACTGGCTCAACCCCGTGGTAAAGGAAAACGAGTATCAGTATATCCAGCACAACGTCGACTGGTTCACCCAGTGTGCCGCACGCATAACCGGGCTCTTCCCGGCCCATGTCATCTCTTTCTTCGGCCACTATGGGGTGCCGGTGTTTCTTTTCCTCAGCGCCTACGGCTTGGAAATGAAATACGGCAACGGACAGGGTAAGTCTTCCGGCAGGCAGCGCATAGGAGTAGTACCTTTCATGCGCTACCATTATCTCAAACTGTTCAAAATGATGATAGTGGGCTTCATCTGCTTCACCATCATCGATGCCATGACGCCGGGCTCGTGGCACTACAGCGTCGGACAAATCGTGGGGCAACTGCTGATGATAAACAACCTCTACGACCAGCCCGACCGCAACATCTGGCCCGGCCCCTTCTGGTTCTTCGGTCTGATGCTGCAGCTGTATGCAGTCTACCGCCTGCTGCTCTACCGTCGCCATTGGGGCTGGACCGTGGGCCTGATGCTGGTGTGCACTGGTGTCCAGCTGTTTATGGATCCCGAGGGTGAGGCCCTCAACTGTTGGCGCTACAACTTCATGGGCGGCATGCTGCCTTTCGGTCTTGGCCTGCTTTTCGCACGCTATGGCAACAGGGTGATGCTTGTCAATCTCAATTTCGGCTCGTTCCTCATGAGCTGGGTGGTGTGTTCCTTCTTCATAGTTTCTGCTTCGGGGTCGTTCTTCACGTGGGTCATTGTGCCCGCGCTCATTTGCTACGCCTCGGTCTATCTCATCAAGACCGTCTCCACGCTTCCCCTGCCGTGGCTTCGTGCCCGCATCGGCTTTGTGCTCGGATGGCTTGGCAACATATCTGCGGCCTTGTTCGTTATCCATCCGGCCATAAGGAAGGTGTTTATCCCAGTGTCGCGTCACGGCGACATATACACAGGTCTCCTGCTCTATGTCATAGCCAGTCTTGGCGCAGCATGGCTCATCATGAAGCTTATGCGCCACATTCCCAACCCTAAACAGTGACCCCCATGAGAATTCCCGACATAGAGCTTGCCAATATTTCACGCTTCCGCGGTGCACTGATGGGCATCGCCATGCTCATCATCATCCTGTTCCATGTGGACCTTGCACGCTCCGACATGTTTTTCGGGCTGCGGCGCATGGGTAACCTTGGCGTGGACATGTTCCTCTTCCTGAGCGGCATAGGTTTGTGGTTCTCTTGGGTAAAGACTCCAAGCTACCGCCGGTTCTACTTCCGCCGGCTCATACGCATCTATCCGGCTTGGCTCATCATAGCCAGCCTCTTCTACATACCGCGCCTGCATGTCCACGATGCCGCCTCGCTTGTCAACCTCGTGGGCGAGATAGGTTTCAACTGGAACTTCTGGCTCCACGACGAGCTCAACTTCTGGTATATACCGGCCATCATGATGCTTTATTTCTTCGCGCCGCCCTACATGGACCTCATACGCCGCCATCCGGTCTACCGCTGGCTGCCCGTGGTCATGATTATGTGGTGTATACTGGTGGAGTGGGTCACGCCCATACACAATGCCGTGGGCCACATCGAGATATTTTGGAGCCGCGTGCCGATCTTCTTCATAGGAATCAATATGGGCGAGATGGTGAGGCAGAAGCGAACCATCGAGGGCCAAGGCGTCTGGATGCTTTTAATCATGTTCGTGATGACCTCCGTTTCCTGTTTCTTCCTTGAGCAGGTGCGCCACGGCCAGTTCCCCCTCTTCGTGGAGCGAATGCTATATATCCCCCTTACCATCACTTTCATCCTGCTCTGCAACAGAGTGTTGAGGCGAACGCCGAAGTGGGTCAGCACCTCGCTGGCTTTCGTAGGCTCGTTGAGCTTGGAGTGCTATCTCATACACCACCATTTCGTACTTGCTTACTTGCCGAAAGCGTGGGGCTATTGGCCGACGTTCCTTGTCTGCACGGTGGCGACACTTCCTATGGCATGGGTTCTGAGCAAGATAGTGGACAGGATTGCCGCTGCCATCCAGAACATCGTGCCAGGCCGCCTTCAGGGCTGACATGCACCTGTATTATATATATTCCAGATTAGCTTGTAATATGAACAAAATGACACATACCGAGGCGTTGGTGCGGCTACTCCGCCCCTCGCAATGGATAAAGAACTTTTTCGTGTTCGCGCCGATAATCTTCGGTGGCGAGCTTTTCGACATCGACTCGCTGGCGAAGGGCCTTGTGTCGTTCTTCGCTTTCAGCTTTGCGGCATCGAGCATCTATTGCTTTAACGACATCCACGACGTGGCCGACGACCGTCGCCATCCCGAGAAAAGCCGTCGCCCCATTGCCTGTGGCGCGGTGAGCGTGGGGCAGGGCTACGCCCTTATGGCCCTGATGTTCCTGCTGAGCCAGGCGGTGTGCGGACTCTTGTGGACCCAAGCGCCTGCGCTCCCGTTTGTCATAGCTTTCTATTGGCTCCTCAACCTTGCCTATTGCGCCCGCCTCAAGCAGTATGCCATAGTCGACGTGTGCATTGTGGCGTTCGGCTTCGTGCTCCGCATGTATGCGGGCGGCGTGGCCACGGAGATAGTGCTGAGCAAGTGGATTGTGCTCATGACGTTCCTCATAACGCTCTTCATGAGTTTTGCCAAGCGGCGCGACGATGTGCTGCGCATGGAAAAAACCGGCGAGGCACCGCGCCGCAACACCAGCCGCTACAACTCAACCTTTATAAACCAGGCACTCACCATCACCGCATCGGTAACGCTCGTGTGCTACATCATGTACACCGTGAGTCCGGAGACAGCCGCGCATTTCCATTCGGAATACCTCTACCTGACGAGCATCTATGTGCTCTTGGGTCTGCTTCGCTATCTGCAGATTGCCGTGGTCGACAAGAAGAGCGGCAACCCCACAAAAGTAATCATCCACGACCGCTTCATACAGATTGACGTGTTGGCGTGGCTCGTGACATTCGTACTCATCATATATGTTGGATAACAAGGTTTTGGTTTTCGACTTCGACGGCACTCTCACCACACGCGACACGCTCATCGCATTCATACGTTTTGCCCGTGGCACGGCGTGGCTCGTGTGGTGTCTGCTTTTGTTGTTGCCCCGTCTCGTGTTGATGAAGATGGGCCTGGTGGACAACGGCCTTACCAAGCAGCGGCTCTTTGCCATGTGTTTCAAAGGAATGGCCACGGCCGATTTTGATGACCAGTGCCGCCGCTTTGCCGCAACCATAGGGTGGAACGTAAGGCGCCAGGAGACTTGGGACGTGATGGAGAAAGCCTTGGCGGAAGGCTGGGCCGTCTACGTGGTCAGTGCGAGTGTTGACAATTGGGTGTCGCCGTTTTTCCCGGAGCCTGTCACTGTTGTCGGCACACGTGTCGAAAGCGTTGACGGCAGGCTCACCGGACGGTTCCTCACGCCAAACTGCTATGGAGCCGAAAAGGTGAGGCGGCTCAAGGAAGTGTTGCCTGCCCTTGACAGTGATCGTGCACATTATTATATTATAGCCTACGGCGACAGCCGGGGCGACAAGGAAATGCTTGCTTATGCAGATGAAAGCCATTATGTCGGGTAAGTTGGGCGAAGTGGTACGCTTCGCCATTGTTGGTGCGGCAGCCACGCTGTTGCAATATGGTATCTATTATGGGTTGATACAGTTTATAGGCAGCGGTGTGTCGGAGGCCGACGCCCATTTGTGGTCCACTGTGGCAATGACGGTGGGCTACGTGCTGAGTTTCATCTTCAATTTTATCGCCTCTACACGTTTCACGTTCCGCGTCAAGGCCAATGCGCGCCGTGGCGCAGGCTTCCTTTTCAGCCACGTGGTCAACTACACATTGCAGATGCTCACGCTTAACCTGTTTCTTTGGCTTGGGCTTTCAAGACAGGTGGCACCGATACCGATGTTCTGCATTTGCGTGCCTGTAAATTTTGTCCTCGTGCGCTTCTTCCTGAAGAGATGAAGTGGTTGTAAGTTGATTCGCATGGGCATCCACATTGATTTTTCTTCACACCAGTTTGTCAAATGACGCAGCATTCCGAATATCGGATAAAACGTCTCCGAGAGTTGTGAAATTGTAAAGATTTATAGCAAGATTTTAACACTTGAGAGGCACACCATCCAGGACGACCACGGAGGCTCCGAAGTGTTAAAAAGGGTGCCCGTAAGCCGATTCCAGGCTCAAAAGTCATGAAATCGGGTCGCGATAGTAGCACTATCGCACTGCGATTCTAACGTAAAGGCGTCGCGATTCTAACGTAAAGGCACCGCGATTCTAACGTAAAGCCGACTCAAAAGCCCAAAATTCAGCCATATTTAAAACTTTAAAAATATAACCGCCTGACTGTGAAAGCGTTAGGAAAAGTGCGCATAAATCGCTCAAATGCGCACGAGAGGAAAAGTTTTTCAAAAAAATCGATTTTCAGAGAGCCTTTTGTTGATATTTTTCATCAGGAGAGGACGCTTGCGAAAGACACAGGGAAAGCGAAGAGTCAAGGACGCGAAAGCCTGCATGTATTTATACTCATGCAGAGCGCTGAGGTTCTTGAGCAGCTGAGGTAATGCCTCTGAAGCACCGGGATAGCAGCGTGACTGCGCCGCGATTCCCGTGAACAAGTAGCCGGACATCTCAAAAGCGGGTCTGACACATTGCCATAACCCCTTTTTCATTCTCAGGAACGCATTGCTTCCAACTGTTAAAATCCGGCAATAAATCTTTACCATAACGTTGTCGCTTGCCAATTATTAAAAATGGCACGCTTGTTGTATGATTCGAAATAAATGGCTATATTTGCAACCAATTATAATTAATAACGATTACAACTATGGATGTTAAAGATTTAGAGAGAATTGTCAGGGAGCAGAGCTCTTCTGCCAATATGGAGCGTGACCTGTCTCGCTCTGCTGCGTTTCCTGTGTTGATGCGCAAAGTTTATATATGGATGACCATGGCACTCGTCATCACAGGTCTCTGCGCTTGGGGTGTTGCCACGAGTCCGTCGATGGTGCAGCTCATCTATGGCAACAGTGCGTCCATCTGGGTGCTCATGATTGCCGAGCTGGGCTTGGTGTTCTATACCACGGCACGCATCAACCGCCTCTCGCTCTCCACCGCCACGACATTGTTCATCATCTACTCTGCGCTCAACGGCGTGACCATGTCGTGCATCTTCATGGCGTTTGCCATGACAACCATTGCCAAGGTGTTCTTCATCACCGCAGCCACGTTTGGTGCCACGGCAATGTATGGCTACGTCACCAAGGCCGATCTGTCGAAGATGGGCAACCTCATGCTCATGATGCTTTTTGGCCTTATCATCGCCACTGTAGTCAACATGTTCATCAAGAGCAGCATGCTCGACCTTGTGCTGAGCTATATCGGCGTGGTGCTGTTTGTAGGACTCACGGCATGGGACAGCCAGCAGATCAAGCGCATGCTCGCCATGCAGGTAGGTCTTGACGAAGGCGCACAGAAGGTGGCGTTGCTCGGAGCCCTGACCCTTTACCTCGATTTCATCAACCTCTTCCTCTATCTGCTCAAGATATTCGGAAGAAACGACAACTAAACATCTTTTAGACAATTCGCGCCATGACAGCAGTAACGAAAAGGAAACTGCCCGTAGGCATCCAGTCGTTCGCGAAGATACGGCAAGAAAAATACCTGTATGTTGACAAGACCGACTTGGTTTGGGAACTTGTCAACAGCGGTATGCAATATGTTTACCTGAGCCGTCCCCGACGGTTCGGCAAGTCGGTGCTTATCGATACGTTGCAAGCCTATTTTGAGGGGCGCCGCGAATTGTTTGAAGGTCTGCGGATAATGGAGTTGGAAACCGACTGGGTGTCTCGACCCGTCATTCGGCTCGACATGAGTCGTGGTGGGGCAGACGCTGCCTCCATACGCTCTTATCTTGACCTTGCGTTTAGCCGCTATGAGGCAAAATACAGCGTGACGGTGCGTCCCAACTCGTCGCTTGCGAGTCGTTTCGACTCCATCATCCTCGCAGCCTATGAGCAGACAGGCAAGCAAGTGGCAATACTTGTCGACGAGTACGACTCGCCCTTGCAGCACTCTTGGCACACACCGGAGCACGAGGCGTGTACCGCTCTCTACCGTGAGGTGTTCGCCATACTCGAAGCCGACGACGAGATGGAACGTTTTGTCTTTCTCACGGGCATCACCAAGTTTACGCAGATATCGCTTTTCTCCGTGCTCAACAACTTGATGAACATCAGTTTTGAGCCGGAATACGCATCCATTTGCGGTATCACGAAGCAGGAACTGCTCGATAATTTCATGCCAGAGATAGAACTGATGGCGGAGGATAACGGATGGACTGCCGACGAGACATTGGCAAAGCTCAAGGCTTATTACGACGGCTACCATTTTAGCCGCAAGAACATGGTCGATGTCTACAATCCGTTCAGCCTCGTCAATGCGCTCTACCAAAAAGATCTCAAAAGCTATTGGGCATCATCCGGTTCCACGTCGCTGCTGCCCAAGTTTGTGGGCGACATGGAGATTCACCTCAACGATTTCGACCATTGCTCCGTATTTTCCACTACGCTCGAGTCGTCTGACGTGACTGGCGGCGGGGCGGAGTTGTTCCTTTATCAGTCGGGCTATCTCACGATAAAGTCGGCCGACGAGTTCGGCTACAACCTCGGCATACCCAATGAGGAGGTCAGGCAGGCGCTGAACGCGATGGTGTTGCCGGCTCTCACCATGCGCAAGCAAGGTGATATAATGTCACTGCAAGCCAACCTTTATCGCCAGCTTGGCACAGGGCAAATCGACGAGGCCAAGAAGTCGATGCGGGCTCTCATTGCCGACGTGCCATACAGCAACAAAAAGCTCGCCTCAATGGACATGGAAGAACGCTACCGCCTCATTATCAGTACAATCCTGCAGGCTCTCGGTATCCGTGTTGAGGTGGAACGAATGCTTGCCACCGGACGCATTGACCTTGTGGCGTGGCTCTCTCGCTATATATATGTCATGGAACTGAAGCTCTCCAACAACGGTGGCCTTGCCGCCGCCGAGCAGCAGATATGCGAGTGCGGCTACACCGAGCCATTCAAGGCCGACAACCGCAAGGTCGTGGGACTTGCAGTGGAACTCGACAGTGAGGGCAAAGGACTGGTTGACTGGAAAGTCGTGGACGAGATAAGATAATAATCCGATAGACCGGAAATATTTGGTGCGGCATTTACCAAGGCCTTTGGTAGATGTCGCGCTTTTATTATTGCATATATACTGCAATAATATGTCGTGTGTATTTTATTTCATAAGAAAATACAAAGTAAACGTATATTTGTTTGCGATATTCGATATTTAGTAGTAATTTTGCAGCAAATAAAGGATAAATATACAAATGAAGATAAAAGGTCAACGTTTAGATACCATAAAGATGCTGCTTTCGAGCAACGAGATTGGCAGTCAGGATGAGTTGCTTAAAGCACTTGAGAAAGAGGGGTTTGTTGTGACGCAGGCAACGCTGAGCCGCGACTTGAAGCAGCTCAAGGTGGCAAAGGCGGCAAGCATGAACGGCCATTATGTCTATGTTCTCCCCAACGAGACCATGTACAAGCGCGTGCATACACCGCTCAGGGCAACCGAGATGATGTCGGTGCCGGGCTTCCAGAGCATCAACTTCTCCGGCAACATGGGTGTTATCCGCACGCGTCCTGGATATGCCAGCAGCATCGCCTACAACATTGACAACAGCGACATCCCCGAGATCTTGGGAACTATAGCCGGTGACGATACCATTTTCATTGTCATACGCGACGGCACCGACCACAACGCCATTATTGACGCCATGCGCGAGAACATGATACTCTGAGTTGGAGGGGGATAACCATAAAGAAAAAAGAGAAAGAAGAAAACGAAGAAATGAAAGACGTAAAAGTGTTGGTTGCCGACGAGAGTCATATCAAATATGTTGACACCATTCTCAAGACCATTGCCGATGCCGCAAAGGTGCGCGGCACGGGTATAGCAAAACGCTCGCCCGACTATGTGGCTACAAAGATGCGCGAGGCCAAGGCGGTCATTGCCCTCGACGGTGACAATTTCGCAGGATTCAGCTATATCGAGACATGGGGGAACAAGCATTATGTCACCACCTCCGGACTCATTGTGCATCCCGACTATCGCGGCCTTGGACTTGCCAAGCGAATTAAGGACCTTACGTTCACCTTGGCGCGTATGCGTTGGCCGCATGCCAAGATCTTCTCGCTGACGAGCGGCTCTGCCGTGATGAAGATGAACACCCAGCTCGGCTATCTGCCAGTGACCTTCAAGGACCTCACCGACGACCAGTCGTTTTGGCGCGGATGCGAGGGCTGCATCAATTCCGATATTCTCCACCGCACCAATCGCCAGTATTGCATATGCACTGCCATGCTCTTCGACCCTGCCGAGCATCTGCCGGTGCGTCTGCCCGAAGAAGTGGTAGAAAGAATAAAGCGGATAGACGGCACGAAATAAACAGGTGGCCAAAAGAATCGTATAAAGACAGAATAAGTAAAAATATAAAACAGTAAAGGTTATGGCAAACAAAAAAGTAGTAGTCGCTTTCAGCGGCGGTCTCGATACATCATACACGGTAATGAAGCTCACCCAGGACGGCTGGGATGTTTATGCAGCATGCGCCAATACGGGCGGTTTCTCTGCCGAGCAGCTGAAGACCAATGAGGAGAACGCATACAAGTTGGGCGCGAAAGCTTACGTCACTCTCGACGTTACCCACGAGTATTATGAGAAGTCGCTGAAGTATATGATTTTCGGCAATGTGCTCCGCAACAACTGCTACCCCATCTCCGTATCTTCCGAGCGCATCTTCCAGGCCATCGCCATTGCCCGCTATGCCAAGGAGATCGGTGCCGACGCCATTGCCCACGGCAGTACGGGAGCCGGCAACGACCAGATCCGTTTCGACATGACATTCCTCGTAATGGCTCCGGGTGTAGAGATCATCACCCTGACCCGCGACAAGGCTCTCTCGCGCAAAGAGGAGGTGGACTACCTCAACGAGCACGGCTTCTTTGCCGACTTCACCAAGCTGAAGTACAGCTACAACGTTGGCATCTGGGGCACCAGCATCTGCGGCGGCGAGATTCTCGACCCCACACAGGGCCTTCCTGAGGAGGCTTACCTGAAGCACGTCACTGCCAAGGACGACGAGGCTGAGCTGAAGATCACCTTCGAGAAGGGTGAGATTGTGGCAGTCAACGGCGAGAAGTTCGACGACAAGATTGCTGCCATCCAGAAGATTGAGGAGATTGGTGCTTCATATGCCATCGGCCGCGACTGCAACGTTGGCGACACCATCATCGGCATCAAAGGCCGCGTTGGTTTCGAGGCTGCGGCACCAAAACTCATCATCGAGGCTCACCGCCTGTTGGAGAAGAGCACGCTGAGCAAGTGGCAGCAGTATTGGAAAGACCAGGTGGGCAACTGGTACGGCATGTTCCTCCACGAGAGCCAGTATCTGGAGCCGGTTATGCCCGACATCGAGGCTATGCTCACCTCTTCACAGCGCAATGTGAACGGCACAGCCATCCTGAAGCTCCGTCCTTATAGCTTCCAGACCGTAGGTATTGACTCACCCGACGACTTGACCAAGTCCAAACTCGGCGAGTATGGCGAGATGCAGCACGGTTGGACAGCCGATGATGCCAAGGGCTTCATCAAGGTATCGTCAACACCTTTGCGCGTTTATTACGGTATGCACCCCGACGAGCAGCGATAGATGAAAGTGAAGAACGAAGAGTGAAGAGCGAAGAATTCAAATGCTTCTGTGATGGGGGCAAGAAACATCAATGAGTATAATCGAGCCAAGTCTCCTTTACACACCAAGAGCTATGTCTTTGCAATAAGGATAGTGAATATGGTTAAGTATATAGAGTCTTGCCAAAAAGAGTTCATCATCACAAACCAGATTCTTCGCTCAGGTACAGCCATAGGAGCCTTAGTTAGAGAAGCAGAGTTTGCCCAAAGTCCGCAAGACTTTGCCAACAAGTTGTCAATAGCACTTAAAGAAGCAAATGAAACGTTCTATTGGCTGAATCTACTTCATGACACAGATTACATTGACCAAAAAGCTTTCGAAAGTATGCTCGATGACTGTAACGAACTGATAGCACTCCTCGTCTCGTCCATCAATACAGTAAAACAAAGAAACTACAAATAAGTCCGAGGAACAGAGACGTGATGAACGAAGAGGGAATATCTAAGAGGGAAGAATCTTAGATTATTCGCGCTGCATTAAGCAAGCAACTTCTTCATTCTTCACTCTTCGTTCTTCCCTCTTCATTTAATAACCCATGGGGAGACAAGAAAATTCTTCACTCTTCGTTCTTCCCTCTTCACTTAATAACCCTATGGGGAGACAAGAGAATTCTTCACTCTTCGTTCTTCCCTCTTCACTTAACAGATGGTAAAAGTTGGAATATTAGGAGCGGCTGGTTACACGGGAGGCGAGTTGATTCGCCTTCTCATCAACCACCCCGAGGCAGAGATTGTCTTTGCCAACAGCGAGAGCAATGCCGGCAACCTCGTTGCAGACGTACACGAAGGACTCTATGGCGAGACCGACCTGAAGTTTACCGCCGAGATGCCTTTCGACGAGGTGGATGTCATCTTCTTTTGCTTCGGTCACGGCAAGAGCGAGGCATTTCTCAAGGAGCACAACGTGCCGGAGAAGGTGAAAATCATCGACCTGGCACAAGACTTCCGCCTCGCCCCCGAGCAGGTGGTTGCCACCCAGCAGCCTACACCTGCCGCCCACGACTTCGTGTACGGACTCCCCGAGATAAATGAATCTGAGATAGCCAAGGCCCAGCATGTGGCCAACCCAGGTTGTTTTGCCACTTGCATCCAGCTTGGATTGCTGCCTGCTGCCAAGATGGGGCTCATCAACAGCGACGTCTCCGTGAATGCCATCACGGGCAGCACTGGAGCCGGACAGAAGCCGGGTGCCACCACCCACTTCTCGTGGCGCAACAACAATATGAGCATCTACAAGGCGTTCAACCACCAGCATGTGCCCGAGATTCGCCAGAGCCTGAAGCAGACGCAGGGCTATCTTGATGCTGCCATCGACTTCATCCCTTACCGTGGCGACTTCGCCCGCGGCATCTTTGCCACAGAGGTGGTGAAGACCGACAAGCCCGTCGAGGAAATTGTGGCAGGCTACAAGGAGTTCTACAAGGACGCCCGGTTTACCCACTATGTTGACAAGGCCATCGACCTGAAGCAGGTGGTAAACACCAACAAGTGTCTTGTTCACGTAGACAAGTATGGCGACAAGCTTCTCATCACCTCCTGCATCGACAACCTCCTGAAGGGTGCTGTGGGTCAGGCGGTGCAGAACATGAACATCATGTTCGGGCTTGACCAAACAGCAGGCTTGAAGCTCAAGCCTTCGGCATTCTAAGTGAAGAACGAAGAGTGAAGAATTCAAATGTCTTTTTGGATTATCATGCTTTGCTCTATCAGTACAGGGCAAGAGGATTCTTCACTCTTCGTTCTTCACTCTTTACTTAATGTCTAACCGAAGGACAAGAGAATTCTTCACTCTTCGTTCTTCACTCTTCACTTATAAATATGAAACTATTCGACGTATATCCCCTTTTCGATATTAACATAGTAAAGGGACAGGGTTGCAAGGTATGGGACGAGAACGGTCAGGAATACCTCGACCTCTATGGCGGCCATGCCGTCATCAGCATCGGCCACTGCCATCCCCACTACGTGGAGATGCTCACCAAACAGCTTCAGGAGCTCGGCTTCTACTCCAACTCCGTCATCAACAAGCTGCAGGTGAAGCTTGCTGAGCGTCTGGGCAAGGCGAGCGGCTACGAGGATTACCAGTTCTTCCTCATCAACTCGGGTGCCGAGGCCAACGAGAACGCCATGAAGCTGGCGTCGTTCACCAATGGCCGTACGCGCATCCTCTCCATCGAGAAGGCTTTCCACGGCCGCACATCGCTCGCAGTGGAGGCTACCAACAACCCCAAGATCATTGCGCCAATCAACGACAACGGCCATGTCACCTACCTGCCCATCAACGACCTTGAGGCATGGGAGAAGGAACTGGCCAAGGGCGACGTATGCGCTTGCATCATCGAGGCCATTCAGGGCGTTGGCGGTTGCAACATGGTGACTCCCGAGTTTGCACAGGGGCTGCAGACAGCCTGCAAGAAATATGGCTCGTTCCTCATCTGCGACGAGATACAGTGTGGCTACGGCCGCAGCGGAAAGTTCTTTGCCCACCAGTGGCTCGGCATCAAGCCCGACATCATCACTGTGGCCAAGGGCATCGGCAACGGCTTCCCAATGGGAGGTGTGCTCATCTCCCCTGAGTTCATCCCCGTTTACGGTCAGCTAGGTACCACCTTCGGTGGCAACCATCTGGCATGCACCGCCGCTCTCGCTGTGCTCGATGTATTTGAAAAGGAGAATATCGTGGAGAACGCCCATGAGGTTGGCGACTATCTCATCGGACAGTTGAAGGAGTTGCAGAAGCGCAACAGCCACATCACCGAGGTGCGCGGTCGCGGACTGATGGTGGGAGCCGTGCTCGACATTCCCCACAAGGAAGTGCGCAGCAAGCTCATCCACGAGCAGCACTGCTTCACCGGTTGTGCAGGCACCAACATCCTCCGCATCCTTCCCCCGCTGATTCTTACCAAGGAGAATGTGGACGACTTCATCCACCGTTTGGAGACAGTGTTGAACGAACTCTAACAATGCGTCCCGACATAATCTTTAGTCGGGACATAATACGCAAAACGTCCCGACGTATGAGTCATACGCGTCGGGACGTTTTTTAATGAACATTATTTTAGTTCTGCTTAGTTTTTTGCTTTGCTCAACTGTATAGATAGTGTATGAAGCAGAAAAAGGACATAGAACAGCTGTTCCGTCGGCATTACGGGAAGATGTATAATCTGGCCAGATGCCTTCTCGCCGACGACGATGAAAGCAAGGATGTGGTGAGCGATGTCTTTACCACGATTCTTGCCGACGGTGTAGTCCTGATGCCTGAAAGCGAGGATGAGTACCTGATGCGGAGCGTGCGCAACCGCTGCCTTAACCGGATAGCCCACAAGAGCGTGAAGGAACGGGTGGCGAAGTTGCTGGTGGCCGATGCTGATGTCATCTTGTCGGAAGATATGGATGAGCGGCTCGACCGGCTGATGCTTCTCATTGAAGACCTTGAACCGCCCGTCCGGAAGCAAATCTTCCGATTGCGCTATCTGCAGGAAAAAACCTATCAGGAGGTGGCGGCGGAAGTGGGGGTGAGCAAGGTGACGGTGTTCAACCATATCTCGCAGGCATTGGACTGGATTAGAGCACAATTTCAAAACAAGCAGAGCAATGGAAACAAACAAGAGTAAAGAAGAAAAGTGGCAGATGTTCTTCGACATGCAGGAACATCCCGAGAATTATACAGATGAACAGATTGACCGTCTGCTTGCTGATGAAGACATCAAGGAGTTCTTTCGCAATATGGCAATGGCAAGGATGGCGCAGCAGAAAGCGAATCCCAAGCAAGTGGATGTGGATGAGGCTTGGAAGAAGTTCTCTTTCAAATTATGGAAACAGCCCCTCAAGATTGCCGCCTCTGTCATTGGCGTCATCTTCCTCTCGGGAGTTGCCTTTGCTGCCATCCATTCGGGGGTATTCCGTTCTTCACCGTCAGATGCCGCCAGTTTCGTAAAAGCGGTGCCGGCTTCAGCTGCTGTCGGCGTTGCCAAGCATGACAGCGTAAAGGCGAAAGCCGCAGAAAAGCAAGACAGTATCAACCTCCGGCCTGCAGTCTTCGACAATGCCGAGTTGCAGGATGTAGTCTCGCAGATTGCTGCATTCTACCGGGTAAAAGTGGAGTTTGAAAGTGAGGAGGCAAAGCACATCCGCATCTTCTTCAACTGGAACAAGGCGAAGACGTTGCAGCAGAACCTTGCCGTCCTGAATGCTTTCGACCGTATACAGATTACGGATGAGGATGGCGTACTAAAAGTGGAATAGGCAATGTGGAAGTTTGTGGTCAATCTGATATGGCTCTTGACGGTTGGCATAAGCATGTCTGCCCAGCGCATCAGTCGTGAGTATAATAATGTGTCGTTCTCTGCGGCATTGAAAGACCTGAATGCCGCACAGGACACGTATGCCATCAACTTTGTGTATAACGAGTTGGAGGACTTCAAGGTAACGAAGAATATCCGAAATATGGGCGTTCCCGATGCCATCCGGCAGTTGATAGGCTTTTATCCCATCAGGATGAAGCAGATAGAGAATGTGCTCATCGTGGAGTGTACCCAGAAGTCTACAGCCAAGATGATGGGGCGTATCGTGGATACGCATCGCCAGCCTGTGGGCTTTGCCAACGTCGCCCTACTGAATGTCAACGACTCTACCTTTATAACAGGCGGTGTGACCAATGAGAACGGACAGTTCGTGATACCATGCGAGGCAAGAAAAGCTATTGTCAAGGTTAGTTGTGTGGGTTATCAGACGGCTTGTCACACCTATGATACTGGCAAGGTTGGGACGATAGCCTTGAAGGAGGCGACGATGAATCTGCAAAAGGTGGTGGTGAAAGGGCATAGTAAGATTTACAAGACCGACGGCACCAAACTGATAGTAGATGTCCAAAAGTCGGTGTTGAGCGACTTCGGAAATGCCGATGATGTCGTTGCCCAGTTGCCAACCGTATCGGGGAGCGACGGACACTACACGGTTTTTGGCCGTGGCAACGCGGAGGTGTATATCGACAACCGGAAGATGAGGGACAACAGCGAACTCAGCCGTTTGAGCTCTAAGGACATCTCTACGATAGAGGTCATCAGCAACCCGGGCGTGGAATATGATGCCGACACTCATGCTGTCATCAAAATCAACCTAAAACATAAAGTGGATGGAGGATTGGGCATCAAGACCTCAGTCTCTGATGCGCAAGGGCGAAGGAACTCTGATTCAGAGCAGTTGCAACTGACATACGATACGCATGCCGTCAATGCCTTTCTGTCGTTTGCCAACTCAAGCAGCAGATACAAGACAGACCAAACCAACACGGAGGAAACTACTGTGGGCAATGACATTTGGCATATGGAGACCGATATGCCGAAATGGAAGTCAGGCTACTACAACCAGACTGTCAATGGCGGCATCAGTACAGAATTGGCTAAGAACCATCTAGTAGGTGCAAGTTTGGCCTACTCCAAAGAAAACGACAAGTGGGGAGGTGCGTCCACCAGCCGGATGCTTTATAACAGCAACTTGTACGAGGATTTACATTCTGATATTGCGTCCCATGCCAACTACAGCCAGTGGATAGGCAATGTCTTCTACAACGGAGCTTGGGCTGGCAAGTGGAAGATTCTGTTTAATGCCGATTACGTGAACCGCCAAGCCACTGACAGTCGGCTCAACCAAGAAGCTGGCAGTATGACCACTCAGCATGAGACGGAAAACGAGAACAACACTTCGCATCATATTTACGCCGGCAATGTCAAGCTCAGTTACCAAGCCAGCAAGGCATTGGCTTTCAATGTCGGGGCAGATGCAAGTTATGTGGACGAGAAAAAGGATTATCAGAGCTTGGAGAACGATGAACTCAACACGTCAAGCAGTCTTCGTGCCGAAGAAAAGAAATTTGCGGTCTTCGCAGGATGCAACATCTCGATAGACAAACTTTCTGCCCAGTTGGGCTTGCGTTATGAAGCGTTCGATATGCTGTATCGTGACAGAATCTCACAAGAGTCTTTGGTGGACAAGATGCAACGGCATCTCTATCCTTTCCTTTCTATGTCTTTGCCGATAAAGAATGTAGAGATGGGACTGAGCATGTCCACCAAGGTAAAGCGACCGAGCTATTACGAGCTTCGCAACAGCGAGGAATATTTCAACCGTTACTCCATGGAGGCTGGAAATCCATGGCTGTTGCCTCAATATACCACAGACGTGTCTTACTCTTTGCAATGGCACCAACTGCGCTTTTCTTTGGATTATCAGCGGGTCACGGACTATATCATATCCACCAATATCATCCGGCAGGAGAATCCATTGGTCGCCCTGTCAAAGCCAAACAATTATCCCCATTACTCTGCCTTCAATGCAAGTGTGGCCTATCATGCCAACGTAGGTGTGTGGGAGCCCTTTGTCAATCTGAACCTCATGCGCACCTATCTGTCGCTCAACAATACGGACGGCAGCAAGGTGAAGAACAACAGTCCTTATTTCTCGATGTCATTCAACAACTATCTGAACCTGCGCCACCGCTGGATGCCTTATCTGCTGATAAGCTACAATTCGGATGGCAGCATGAGGGAATATCGGGTGCGGCAGGCTTTATGGCTCACTCTTGGAGTGAGCAAGCATTTTGCCCATAACGCGTGGATGGTTCGGTTGAGTGCCAACAATATCTTGGGAACCAAAGAACGGGAGACACGGTTTGCCTCCGACTATGTTTTCGACAAGACCAACTTCAAGGACGGGCGCCGCATAAGTCTCTTGGTGAGATATACATTCAAGGACAAAAAGCGGTATAAGGGAGAAAGTGCCGCGAGTGATGAAATGAATCGTTTGTAATGCTTAAGGCTCCTGCTTCTTCTGGTAAAGCCATATCTCGAACGAGTTGATGAGGTTCTGCCATAGCACATAGCATCCCGGCCCCACGGTAGACAAGGGATTGAGGTAAGCGGTGGCAGCCCAGATGGCGAAAGGCGTGTTCTTCTGTCCCAATGCCTGACCTGCTTCTACTATGGTGTCGAAGTAATGGCCGATGAAGCGGCCTGTGGCAAACTGCACAATGCAGAGCAGCAGCGACAAGACGGCAATCATGGCGATGAACGAGAAGGATGTGCCTGAGTGCACAATGTTGCGCATTGTGGTGCCCGCCACGAGCATGAGCGAACCGTCCCAAAGATAGAAGCCCAGATCCTTGATGCTGACAATGCGGTGGTGGAGCCGGTGGAAGCAATGCTTCACGATGAACGCCAGGCCCATCGGCACCACAAGCACGATGCTCACTTGGTAGAGAATGGTGGTGAAGGCGGAGAAAAAAGACAAGTGTCCGCCCTTCTCTATTAGAGGGAAGCAGAGAGGTATCATCACGGCGGTGATAAAGTTGGATATGAAGGTGTAAGAGGTCATCTGTTCCATGCTGCCGCCAAGCTTTGCTGTGATTACCGAACTGGCTGCAGCGCAAGGGCCGATGATGCACACAAGCAGTGCTTCCATCAGCATCAGGGGTTCTCCATGCAGATGGAACACGAGTATAAGGCCCAATACAACCAACACGAACACAATCTGCTGCACCGCCACCCAGAAATGCCACTTCACGGGCCTGAGCTTTGTGAAATCCACCTTGCAGAAAACCACAAAGAGTATCAGGAACATGCACGACGGCAGTATCGGTCTGCTGATGGGTGCGAACCAGTCGCTCACCGGTTGCAACGCCGGGATGTAGGCGAAGGTGAAATAGACAATGGCGCCAAGTGCCATCGACACCGGCAACGACCAATCTTTCAAGAACTTTACAATCTTCATGTCTCAGACAGTTTGTTATCTGGGTGCAAAGGTGCAAATTTTATTTGAAACCAAGCCTTTTTATTTGCATCGTGTTTGCCTGTCGTGTAAAAATGTGTAATTTTGCAATCTGTCTGAAGAAAATATTTGCACAATATGAACAAATTCTTACTTACTTCCGCCATGGCAATGACCGTCATGACGGTTATGGGACAAGGACTGAAATATCCCACTGCCCCCAAGGACAACACCGTTGACGAATACTTCGGCGTGAAGGTGGCGGACCCCTTCCGTCCATTGGAGAACGACACCAGTGCCACTACGGCAGCATGGGTCGATGCCGAGAACGCTGTCACCAACGCTTATCTCGCAAAGATACCTCAGTGCGCCAAATACCTGAAACGCCTAAAGGAGGTGTCAAACTATGAGAAGGTTTATACGCCTTTCGAGAAGAACGGCAAGTGGTATGTCTATAAGAACAACGGACTTCAAAACCAGGCTGTGCTCTACCAGATGGACCAGTTGGGCGGCGAGGCCCGGGTGTTCCTCGACCCCAACAAGTTGAGCGATGACGGCACAGTGGCCCTGAAAGACATCTCGTTCAGCCACGACGGCAAGTACTTTGCCTATACCATCTCACGCAGCGGAAGCGACTGGGAGGAGATCTACGTTATGGACGTGAATACCCAAAAGCTGCTCGACGACCACATTGTGTGGGCTAAGTTCACCGGTGCCACCTGGTGCGGCGACGGTTTCTACTACAGTGCCTACGATGCTCCGGAAAAGGGCAAGGAGACTTCGGCCAAGAACGAGGTGCAGAAGGTGTACTACCACAGGATGGGCACACCGCAGTCGGCAGACCAGCTCTTCTACCAGAACCCCGCCAACCCACTGCGCTTCTACAGCGTGGACGTGAACAAGGAGGAGACGATGATGTTCCTCTACGAGTCGGGCATGGACCAGGGCGTCAACCTCTTTGTGCGCAACCTGCGCCAACCCAATTCGCAGTTTATCCAGATGACGGGCGACTGCTCCAAGAGCTACAGCCCGGTGGAGTATATCGGCGACAACATCTATATCCTCACCAACGCCGGTGCCACCAAGTACCGCCTCATGGTGGCCAACGTCAACAAGCCGGGCTATGGCGACTGGAAGGAGCTGGTGCCCGAGGGCGATGCCGTGCTGGAGGGCGTGACCTTTGTCGACGGCGACAAGATGGTGCTCTCCTACACCAAGGACAACTGCTCTCGTGCTTACCTTTATAATTTAAATGGTGAGAACTTGGGCGAGATATCCCTGCCGGGAGTAGGCTCCGCAAGCTTCAGCGGCAAGCGCGAGCGCAAGGAGCTCTTCTTCAGCTATGCCTCCTACACTGTGCCCACCACCATCTATCAGTATGACCTCGCCACCAGCCAGAGCAAGGTGTACAGTGCACCGAAGGTGAACTTCAAGCTGAGCGACTACACTTCGGAGATGGCGTTCTACACCTCCAAGGACGGCACCCGTATACCCATCTTCCTCACCTACAAGAAGGGTTTGAAGAAGAACGGCAAGAACCCCGTGCTGATGTATGGTTACGGCGGTTTCAACGTAACCTATCCTCCCTACTTCTCGTCTATGCGCATCCCCTTCCTTGAGAAGGGCGGCGTCTACGCCTATGTTGTGCTGCGAGGCGGTGGCGAGTATGGCGAAGACTGGCACCTGGCTGGCACGAAGATGCAGAAGCAGAACGTGTTCGACGATTTCATCTCTGCCGGCGAGTGGCTCATTGCCAACAATTATACCGACAAGCAGCATTTGGCCTGCATGGGAGGCAGCAACGGCGGCCTGCTCGTGGGAGCCTGCATGACCCAGCGCCCCGACCTCTTCAAGGCTTGCATCCCCGAGGTTGGTGTAATGGACATGCTCCGCTACCACAAGTTTACCATCGGATGGAACTGGGCTCCCGACTACGGCACGAGCGCCGATAGCAAGGAGATGTTCGAGTATCTGAAGGGTTACTCTCCTCTGCACAATGTGAAGAAGGGCGTTAGCTATCCCGCCACTATGGTGACCACTGCCGACCACGACGACCGTGTGGTTCCCGCCCACTCGTTCAAGTTTGCCGCAGCCCTGCAGGAGGCACAGGCCGGCAGTGCTCCCGTGCTGATACGCATCGACAGCAAGGCCGGACATGGCGGAGGCAAGCCGCTGAGCAAGCAGATGGAAGAGACTGCCGATGTCTACGGTTTCGTAATGTACCAGTTGGGTATGAAATAACCGGTCTGTAAGGAGATGAAAAGCAAACAAGGAGTTAAGGGTTGTCAGTCCCTTAGCTCCTTGTTTTGTTTTTACTGGCTGTGTGTTTGTTTAATCAGCCTGTAGTTCTTGTCATTGCTTTTTTGCCTTGCTTAGAATCCCATCTTGAACATCACTCCTACCACCGAACGGGTGCCGCCCACATAGGTGGGGAAACCGATCTGTCGGCCGGAGTTGCCGGCATCCACCACATACTTCGTGTCGAGCACGTTCTTGCCGAAGGCTCCTATCTCGTAGTAGACCTTGCCCGGCTGGAAGCGGTAGCCGGCGGTGAAGTTGAGCAGTCCGAAGGCATCTTGCGTAAGCTCGGGCTCGTTGCTCTCCTCGAAGAACACCTTCGACTTCCATGAGTAGGTAGGGCGGAAATAGACTGATGCACCCTTGCCGGTCGGCACGTTGAGGTCGAAGCCTATGGCAAAGCTGTTCTTCGGAGTGAGGCGGAAACGGTTGCCTGCATACTCCTGCTTCACGCCATTGTCGTCGGTCTCATTGAACTTGCCCTCGATGTACGACCAGTTGCCGAAGATGTTGAGGTAGCGGCAGGGCGAGTAGCTGAGGCTTGCCTCCACACCGAAGCTGTGGGCGCGGCCGGCATCGTCATACTCATACTTGCTTGTGGTCTGGTTGAACACCGATGTCTGATAGTTGTACCAGTCGTAATAGTAGGCACAGAAGTCGTAGGTCAGGCGGCCTTGCATCAAACTGCCCTTCACACCGCCTTCATAGCTGTAGATTATCTCTGGGCTGAGAGTCTCGAAGTCGGCCGGGTCGTTGTTGAAATAGAGCACTCCCGGGCGACGGCCACGTGAAACGCTGGCGTAGATATTGTTTCTGCCTATCATGTAGTTGAGCGCTGCACGTCCCACCCATGACCAGTAGCTGTCTTCTGCCGTGACCTTGGCACCGTCTGTCGTGGGGTGATACAGCACGGCTCCAAACATGCTTGGCACGGTTGACGAAGAATAGCCAGTCTCCTGGTGCTCGTAGGTGCCGCGTATACCAAGTGTGAAGTTCAGGTGCTTGGTAATCTTGAAGGTGCCGTCGGCAAAGAGTTCCACGGCCTGGTTGGTGCCGTAGTTCTTGCCTTGCTCGGTATAGGCATCGTCGAGTGCCTTGCCCGAGATGCTTTGCAGAGTGGCCTGGATAGTCTTGCCGCTGTTGCCCATGGCAGCCAGCATCTGGTCCAAGTCCATACGGTATGCGCTGAGCTGGGCCTTAAGGTCACCGTAGAAGTCGGGTGTGGTGGCTTGCGGTGCGAGGTTGCCGTTGGCGTCGGTTGCCGGTGTGTCGGGGAACCACTTGCCCATCAGCTGCGTAAGCATCTGTTCCACCAGCGGCTGATAGGCTGCGGGCAGACTTTGGCTGAGCAAAGCCTTCACATTATCTATCTGGCTGCTGAGCTGGGATTTCAGGCTCTTTTGGATATACACCGGATAGAGATATTGCAGGTTGGCCTTGGCGTTGACATCCTGCGAAGAGTTCTCGTAGAAGTAGCTTGCGCCCACGAAGCCGGAGAAGCGCTTGTGGTCATCGTAGTTGAATCTGAGCTCCTCGCTGAACTGTGTGCCCTTCTCCTTTTCCTGGCAGAGCAGGAGCGGGAGGTAGGTGCCGTCGGCATCGAAGCGCTCGTCGCTGTTGAAGGCGCGGAAACCGGTGATGGAGTTCAGCGACCATTTGTTGCCCATGTTGTGGGTCAAGTTGAGCAGTGCCCCGCCCACATTGCGCTTTATGCCCAGCTGCTTGCCAGCCTCAAGGTTGGCAGGGCTGTTGGGGTCGCTGTTGCCATAGGTGGGATTGATGCTGTGGAACGAAGTGCCGGGGTAGTTGTCGTGCTGATAGTCGAGCACGAGCCCCAACGACGTGTCGTCGTCGATCCACCACTGCGTAGAGTTTCTGAACGCCAGTGCATTCTTGCCGTTCAGCCTGCCTCCTGCCTCGTTCTTTATGAATCCGTCGCGTGCGTCGTAGTCGAAAGCGAAGCGGTTGGCGAGCTTGCCCTTGACTATTGGAGTGTTGATGAAGCCCGTGACCTGGCGCTGGTTGTAGCTGCCATAGTTGAGCGAAATCTCGCCCGTGAGATAGTCCACCGGCTTGTGGCGGAGAATGCTGATGCCTCCTATCTCTGCACCTCTGCCGAACAGGGTGCCTTGCGGACCCTTGGCCACCTCCACACGCTCAAGGTCGAAAAGCTCCACGGCAGAGCCGCGGCTGCGCGAGGTTGACACGCCGTCCATGAATACCGACACCCTTGGCTGGGCGTAGGCGGCACCGTCGTCGGATGTCACGCCACGGATAACGTAGCCCGGGTTGTTGGGGCTTTGCAACTGTATCTGTACGCCCGGGGTAAACTGCGCCACTTCATCCATCTGGTGAATGTTGAGCTTGCCCATCACGTTTCCCGTCACGGCGCTCACCGCCACCGGAACCTCCAGGCTGCTCTGGTTTTTCTTCTGTGTGGTGACAATCACCTCGCCCAGCGTCTGGCTGTCTTCCTTCATCACCACGTCCAGACGGTCGTTGTCGGCTTTCTTGGTGGTTGATGAAAAGCCTATATAAGTAAAGGTAAGATTCTCGCCCGGCTTGGCTGCCACGCTGTACTCACCGTTCACGTCGGTCTGCACATTCTGGTTGCCGCAGTGTACCACCACGCCCGGCAAGGCCTCACCTTGTTCGTTGGTGACCTTGCCTTTTACGGTCTTCACGCCAACGACCTTCCCGTTGGCTGTGTTGCCGTCAGGCACATTGTCGGCAACGGCGTTGACCACTGCGCCCTGCAAGAGCAGGCCAGCCATCGTCATAACTACTACATTCTTCTTCATAACGTTCTTGTTCTGTTCGTCAAATAGTTTTTCCGGCGCAAAGTTACGCACGCCATGTTACAGTGTGATTGCTATGATATGAAGAAGCCGTGCCATCGTCGGGCAGCCCTCCTGCTGCCGTTCGCTTAAAAAAACAAAATATTACCTTGGGGTAACTTACCTTTGGGTAATATTTTGCTGTCCGACAAAGTTTCATTCATACATATGCGTGGGCAACAGCCCCCAATTTGCTTACGTATTCTAGTTCGTGGAAGCTCTCAAAGGCCCACGGCCTCTCTTGAAAACTCCGTGCTTTGAAGGCATAACCTCAGCGGCTCAATAATCTCTGTTGCTCTGCATAAAGATCAAACTTGTTGCAGCCAAGTAAAGTTATAGTTTTTCGAAATTGAGCAGCCTGAAGAGCAATTCGTAAGGCATGTGGCATAATGTAAAGAAAAAAATACTGCAAGGTTGGCTTTAATTGATGTTTTTTGTACATTTGCACACATAATGTTAATAGTAAAAAGACTATGAGAATATCTATTATCGGAGCAGGGGCCATGGGCGGTGCCATGGTCGAAGGTCTTTTGAAGAGCAGCAGCTTCAGCCCTTCCGACATCACAGTGTCTGACCACAACCAGCCCGTGCTGGACCACTTTGCAAGTTTGGGAGCCAACGTGACGCCCGACAACCGGCAGGCTTGCGATGGAGCCGAAATAGTGTGTGTGGTGGTAAAGCCGTGGTGTGTGGAGAAGACCTTGGCGGGCATAAAGGACGTGCTCGACTACAAGACCCAGAAGCTCATCGTGGTGGCGGCTGGTGTGCCGTCGGCCAATATCAGGGAGTGGCTCAGCAGGGACGGCATTACCCCTGCATTCTTCCTCGTGATGCCCAACATAGCCATTGCCTACAAGCAGTCGATGACTTTCATCACGCCGGTAGATGCATCTGAGGCCGACATCAAGACCGTGACCGGCATCTTCGACGAGCTGGGCGAGAGCCTGATAATGGAGGAACGCCTCTTCCCCGCCGCCACAGCCATGTCGTGTGCCATAGCCTATGCCATGCGCTACGTGAGGGCCAACGTGGAAGGTGGCGTGGAGATGGGTTTCAAGGCAAAAGACGCACAGAAGATAGTGCTGCAAACCGTGAAGGGCGCTGTGGAACTGCTCCAGGAGACAGGCCAGCATCCCGAGGCAGCCATCGACAAGGTGACGACCCCCGGCGGCTGCACTATCCGTGGGCTCAACGCCATGGAGCAAGGCGGTTTCACCTCTGCCGTCATCAACGGTCTGCTGGCAGGAAAGAGATAAGGATTACTTATAAGCAAGCAGTCCATAAAAAATGTGGAGCAGCAAACCTTTAGGCGGTTTGCTGCTTTTGATTTATCATCAAGTTGGCTCTAAGTGTGTCAAAAATACCACTTGCAGCCAATTTCTTATACATTCATTTGGCTCTAAGTGGTGTTTTCCGTATATTTGCAGCCAAAAGAAACGTGTAGTTTCCCCCGTTCATCATATAACGTATGGCAAAGATAATAGGAAGAAAGCGTGAATTGCAGCAGCTCGAAGAAGCTTGTCGAGCAGAGGAATCGCTGTTTGTGGTCGTGTATGGCCGCCGCCGTGTAGGCAAGACTTTTCTCGTTAGGGAAGCCTTTGGAGATAAGCTGGCATTCTATGCCACCGGTGTCAACCAGGAAAACAAGGACGTGCAGCTCATGTATTTCTACCATGCACTTTGCAAGTATTCTGATGTCCCTTTGGCTCTTCCCAAGAACTGGCTTGATGCTTTCGATGCACTCATCAAGGTGTTGGAAGCTTCGCATGAAGAGAAGAAAGTGGTGTTTTTGGACGAGTTGTCATGGATGAATGGGCAGGGCGGGTCGTTCCTTACCGCCTTGGAATGGTTTTGGAACAGTTGGGCTTCGGCGAGAAAAGATGTTCTGCTGGTTTGCTGCAGTTCTGCCACTTCTTGGATTATCAATAAGGTTTTCAACAATCATGGCGGATTGTATGGACGTGTGAACTACCGCATTCATCTGCATCCCTTCACGCTCCGGGAGTGCGAGGAATTTTATGAGAGCCGTAAGATAGCCATAAACCATTACGATCAAGTGATGAGTTACATGGTGTTTGGCGGTGTTCCTTATTATCTCAGCATGCTGGAAGCTTCGAAGAGTTTGGCACAGAACATTGACGAATTGTTGTTTCATCCCGACGGGCAGCTTCATCAAGAAAACGAGAACCTGTATCAGGCGATGTTCCGCAATGCAGACAACCACCTGCTGATAGTAAGCGCCATGGCTGCAAAGAGCAGGGGTTTGACTCGCAATGAAATATTGGAAGCCACGGGGTTGGCAAATGCGGGCAGCACGACAAGGGTGTTGGATGAATTGGAACAAAGCGATTTCATTCGCCGCTACATCTCGTTCGGACAGAAGAAACGCGACGAGATGTACCAGCTTACCGATGCCTATACCTTATTCTATTTCCATTTCTTGAAGGATGGAAAGAACAACGACAAGCTCTTTTGGGAGCACCATCTTGGCACTGCAAAGATAAACTCCTGGGCAGGCTACGCCTTTGAGCAAGTGTGCCTGGCACATGTGGAACAAATCAAGATGGCAATGGGAATCAATGGCATGGCTGTGTCTGCTTCCAGCTGGCTCAGCAAGAACAAGGAACAAAAAGCACAGATAGACCTGGTGATGGACAGGGCAGACAACATCGTGAACTTATGCGAAATCAAGTATTCGGCTCGTCCTTACACGATAGACAAGAAATATGCAGAGACCTTGCAGAACCGCCAATGGCTTTTCGAGCAGGAGACAAAGACTCGCAAAAGTTGCCGGCAAGTGATGATTACCACTTATGGATTGGTAAAAAACCAATATACGGGAATCTTGCAGCTGGACTTGACGATGGAAGACTTGTTCAGATAGTCCGATTCAACGCACATCGTACAGTCTTTATTTTGGCTCATCCGACATTTGGAGTGATGTGTTGGAAAATAAAATATCTCTGAGTGTTGGGAATGTAAAGATTTTTAGCAAGATTTTAACACTTGGGGGGCACACCTTCTAGGACGACCACGGAGGCTCCGAAGTGTTAAAAAGGGCATTTCCAAGCCATTTTTTGGCCCAAAAACCATGAAATCGTGTCGCGATAGTAGCCTTATCGCGTCGCGATTCTAACGTAAAGGCACTGCGATTCTAACGTAAAGGCGTTGCGATTCTAACGTAAAGCCGACTCAGAAGCCAAAAATTCGGTTATATTTTAGACTGTAAAAATATAACCGCCTGTCTATTAGGAAATTATAAAAACAGCTCAAAAATCGCTCAAATGCGCACGAGAGGAAAGGTGTTTCAAAAAAATCGATTTTCAGAGAGCCTTTTGTTGAGAATTATGTTAATGTTTAATGTTTAATGTTTATTGTTTAATGTTTATTGTTTACTCAAGTTTCGGATTTGTCATTTAGCAAGTGCCCCCTTCGGGGACGTATATTC
>CAZXGQ010000021.1:0-31591 GCA_964640415.1 uncultured Prevotella sp. | reverse complement strand
CTGAAGTTTCGGATTTAGGTATTTATGCTTGAATATACGTCCCCGAAGGGGGCAATTGCTAAATGACAAATCCGAAACTTGAGTAATATGACAATGTGTGGAAGGAATTACAGAAGACAACCATATAAATTAGCCACATACATAAAAAAGAGACGCATCAAAAGTCATTGACTTTAGATGCGTCTCTTTTGTCGGGGCGACAGGATTCGAACCTGCGACCACCTGGTCCCAAACCAGGAGCGCTACCGGGCTGCGCTACACCCCGTGCTTATTTCTTTTAAGCGATTGCAAAGGTAGGCAATAAAAACGATATGACCAAACTTTTCTGCAATTTTCTTTCAATTTTCGCAATAAAAACTGTTTTTATGTGCTCACACGCCATTTTCCATAGACTATTAAACCACATTTGGGTAAAATTTATTATTTTTGCAAGCGAAGGGAACCGAATGTTATAAGCCGACAAACATAAAACACTATAATAATATGAGAAAAGGATTATTGATAGCAGGCCTTGCCCTCTGCATGGCCGCCACGGCAAACGCCGCCTCGCCCGAATGGTTCAAGATGTTCAAGATTTCCGGTTATGCTTTGACCCAGTATCAATACAGCGGTCAGGAAGGCTCCAAGTCAAACAGTTTCAACATCAGACTTGGCCGTGTGATAGTTGACGCCAAGCCCCACAAGGATTGGGCGGCAAGGGTCCAGTTCCAGTACAATGGCAACACGTCTGACTTGTCGAGCTCGCTTAAGGTTGTCGACGTTTACGCCGAATGGCAGAAATACGAGTTCTTCCGCGTCAAGGGCGGACAGTTCAAGCGCGCCTTCACCTTCGAGAACCCCATGAACCCGATAGACCAGGGCTTCATGGCATATTCGCAAAACATCACGAAGCTGGCCGGCTTCTCCGACCGCGACGGCGCCTCTTCGAGCAATGGCCGCGACATAGGTATACAGATCCAGGGCGACTTCCTCAAGAACGGCAACAACCGCAACCTCCTGCACTATCAGATTGGCGTCTACAATGGTCAGGGCATCAACCAGAAGGATGTTGACCAGCAGAAGGATGTCATAGGCGGCGTATGGGTCATGCCAATAAAGGGCATGCGCATAGGTGCCTTCGGCATGGAAGGTTCTTATGCAAGAACGGGTGCCAACGGCGTGGTGAAACTGCCACAGCACCGCTACGCCATCTCGGCTGAATACAAGGCCAACGACTGGACCCTGCGCTCAGAGTATATCCACTCCACGGGTAAGGCTTTCAGCAAGACCGAGAACTCAAAGGCCGACCGCAGCGACGTTACCATCAACGAGAAGCTCGGCTCAAAGGCCGACGGTGTCTATGCCCTCTGCATAGCTCCTGTCATCAAGCAAAAGCTTTACGCCAAGGCACGCTACGACCTCTACAGGCAGTCGGCTGAGTGGGGCTCGGCAAAGACCTTCTACGAGGTGGGCGCCAACTACGTTATCTCAAAGAACCTGCAGTTCAACATGGAATACGCTTTCGTCAACAACCGCGCGTTGTCCGGCAAGCACAACTACAGCATGGTAGACTGCGAGCTCGACTTCCGCTTCTGAGCACAGACACACACTATATCAATACAAAAACAGGAGGTAAACACCAATCACGGGTGTTTACCTCCTGTTTTTGTTTTTGCAGTCAACTTGCAGGATTATTGAAAAAAAGTGAGACATTGAATATACCTTTTCGCACCTATTGCGTAATAACGGCATACAAACATAAGAGAGAAAACAAAACTATGAACAAAAAGCAACTCGCAGCAGCCGTACTCTGCACGCTCTGCTACTCCGTATCCATGCATGCCCAACTGCTTAAAGGCACAGTGAAGGCCGACAGCATCAGCGACATGATGGTCACCTACAACCCCAACGGCAACATTCTGGAAGCCGTCAACGTGGAAATAGAAAAAGACGCCAAAGGCAACTTCACATTCAACGGCCCCATACCATCGCAGACAATGGACATCACCGTGCAGGCCGACAACGACATCTTCGGTGCACACGTGGAACAGGGCAAGACTGCCACCATCATCATCCTGCGCGGCAAGGACGGACAACTGGAGGCGAAGCTCGGCGGCGACAATGCCGTGCTCAGCCGCTTCTACAATGTCTACACCAAAGCCTACGACTCCATGAAATACTGGTCACCCGACCCGTCTGAGGCAAAGAGCAACAGCGAGTATTGCCGCATTCTGGAAGAAGAGCACGCCAAGGTGCTTGCCGCACTCAACACGCTTAAGGACGAGCGCCAGAAGGCTTACTACGCCCGACTGTCACAGGGCATGTACACGTGGACCAAGATACGCCTCATCATGGACCGTGCCTTCGACGAGAAGAAAAGTTTCCTCGACTATCCCGACTATGTGGCCGCCACCAAAGACATAGACCCCAACGACTCCATCAACATGGCCACGAACCTGAGCACGGCATGGCTGACCGCCACACGCCTGCACCTGCTGAAGGAGACCAACGACACCACACGCAGCTATCTGCTGGTGATGGACGAGGTGAACCGCAAAGTCAGCAACCCCAATGCCCGCAAACTGCTCACCAACATGCTCATATATGCCTACAGCATGGCCCCCGAGGGCGACATCAAAGCCGTGTGGAACGCCTACACTACATTTGCCAAGGACTATCCGGAGATGATAGCCAAATATGAACCGATGATAAAGACCGCACTAAAGTCGTTCAACGGCAAGCCCCTGCCCTACGACCCCACACTCGAGACCACCGACGGCAAGACGCTCAAGCTGAGCAGCCTCTACGGCAAACTCACCTATATAGATATGTGGGCCACATGGTGCGGACCTTGCTGCAAGGAGATTCCACATCTTGAGAAGGTGGTGGAGAAATACAAGGGCAACGACAAGGTGCAATTCATAAGCATCTCCATCGACAGCAACAAGCAGGCTTGGCTCAACAAGCTGCAAAAGGACAACCCTGCGTGGGCACAGTATCTGATGCCGCAACAGGATGCCGACAAACTCATGTCGCTGATGGGCATAAACGGCATTCCACGCTTCATACTCATCGACCCGCAGGGCAACGTGATTTTCCCCGACGCCAAGCGTCCGTCTGATCCGGAACTGCTGCAGGACATAGACGGCAACATCAAATAACACACCCTACACCCAACACACATGGAAGATTTCGCCAACGAGCATATCAGTGCATTGCTGCTCAAGAAAATAATCGGCTCCCTTTCCTCCGAAGAGGAAACAGAACTGGAAGCATGGCGCGACGAAGCCGAGCCGCACCGCCGGCTCTACGAGCAGATTACCGACCACCAGCATGTGGAGCAGCTGCTGCGCCAGCGCGACATGGTCAATACCGAGCGGCCGCTTGCCGACATGAACCGCCGCATCGCCGGCATGCACCATCATCCTGCTACCGCCCACAGTTGGCGGCGCTGGGTTGCGGCCGCATCGCTGTTGGCACTGGTGGCCTCGGGCACCACATGGATGTGGCACGAACACTCTGCACGCGAACAACGCGAAGTGGCGGATCTCATGGCGCCGCAGACGGGACGCGACATCGTGCCGGGACAAAAGAAGGGCGTGCTCACGCTACCCGACGGACGGCAGATTGCACTCGGCAACAAGGCAGGCAAAGACGAGCCGTCGCTCCTCGACCGTGCACTGGCACGGCTGGGCGGCACAGAGAAGCAACTCTGTCTCGACATTCCGCGCGGAGGCGAATTCAAGGTGGTGCTCGAAGACAGTACCGAGGTATGGCTCAACTCTGAGTCGCGGCTCGTCTATCCCGAACATTTCGCCGACAACGAGCGGTGCGTGACGGTGAGTGGCGAAGCCTACTTCAAAGTGACGCACGACAGCAAGCGACCCTTCCGCGTGGAGACCGACGGCCAGATGGTGACGGTGCACGGCACGGAGTTCAACGTGAAGTCGTACAAGGAAGACACCAAGGTCTACACCACTCTTGTCGAGGGCAGCATATCCCTGAGGCGCAAGGACGGCAGCGGCGAGGTGATGCTGCAGCCCAACCACCAGTCGCTCTTCGACAAGACCGATGCCACCACCAACGTGCGCACCGTCAATGCCGACGTGGTGACGAGCTGGCGCTACGGCAAGTTCATATTCGAAAACCAGACGCTCGAGGAAATCATGCAGGAACTGAGCCGGTGGTATTCGTTCGACTATGAGTTTGCCCATGCCGACCTGAAGAAGATAGAGTTCATGGGCAGCATTCCGCGCTATGCCAAGTTTGCCACGGCCCTTGCCATACTCGAAAACTGCGGCGGCATACACTTCAAGACCGTCGGCAACAAGGTCATCATCAACAGATAGAACCCACCATAATTGTATTTATATGAAGAGAGAGATTTTAATATGGATAACGGCAGTCGTCCTGCTGTTGCTGCCAGCAAGCGGCATGGCCAAGGACTACACTGTGAGTTATCAGAACGTGACATTCGAAAAGGTCCTTACCGACCTGCGAAAGAAAACGGGCTATGAGTTCGTCTATCAGAAAAACACCATCAAGAACGTAGCCCCGGTCACCTGCCGTCTCAAGGACATGAGCCTGCAGCAGATTCTCAACCGCATCATCCTCGAAGAAGCAGAGCTCGACTACAAGATCATCGACAAGATTGTGGTCATCAGCAAGCCGGCAAAGCAGTCGGCCTACTTCAAGAAGGTAGTGGTGGGCAGTGTCAGCGACGAGAACGGCGAACCACTGGTGGGAGCCGTAGTGAAGCAGACCGGCATGAAGACAACAGCCCTCACCGATGCCGACGGACAGTTTTCCATCATCGTGGAGGGCACCGACCCCACACTCACCATTTCCTACATCGGCATGAAGGAGAAAACCGTAAAGGCACGCGGCATCACCGGGCGCAACCGCAACATCGTTCTCCTCACCGACGAAATAATGATGAACGACGTGCTCGTGACGGGATACCAGAACATCAAGCGCGAGAATGCCACCGGAGCCTACCAGACCATCACGGCAGAGGACATGGACCGCCGCTACACAGGCGACGTGGTGAGCAATCTTGAAGGAAAAGTGCCCGGACTGGTGTCATACAAGAACGGGAACAACAGCGAGGGAGAGAACACGCTGACCATACGCGGCACCGGCTCGTTCCAGGCCAAGACCAACCCGCTCGTCGTCGTCGACGGACTGCCCATCGAGGGTTCCATCGAGACCGTCAACCCCTACGACATCGAGAACATCACTGTGCTGAAGGATGCCGCCGCTGCCTCCATATACGGTGCACGCGCCTCCAACGGCGTCATCGTCATCACCACCAAGAAAGCACATGCCGAGAAGGTAGACATCGACTTCAATGCCGACCTCTGCATCAGCGAGAAAAACAACTACGACAACTACCGGTGGGCAAGTGCCGCCGAGGTGATACAACTGGAGCAGAACAACTTCAACTACATGAAGAATGCCGAGGACCAGAGTGCCTTCAGTACCCTGCAGCAGTATTATGCCAACAACCGCCGCAGCCTGAGCACCGTCAGCCGACTGCTCATGGCCAACTACACCGGCTCGCTGAGCGACAGCGACCTGAAGCAGCAACTCAGCGCCCTCAGCAACAACAACTACCGCAAGGAGTGGCAGGATGCCTATGAGCACACTCAGGTGACCCAACAGTACAACCTCGCCATCCGCACAAACGGCAAGGCACTCAACTCCAGCATCGTGCTCAACTACAAGACCGACAACAACGGCATGGTCAAGGAGCACAACAATGCACTCACCTTCAGCTACAAGGGACTGCTCAAGGCCACTCCATGGCTCGACCTCACCTTCGGAGCCAACATCGTGAGCGAACGCGCCAAGACCCACATCTCCAACCAATGGAACGGCATCAACTCCTTTATGCCCTACATGAGCATGTACAATGCCGACGGGTCACTCGCACGCATGGAGGCCGACACCTATCTCGGAGAGGAGACGCTGCAAGACTCGGAGTATGGGTTCAAGGATGCCTCCTACAATGCCAAGGAAGAGGCAAACATGAACTTCAACACCGCACGACGCACCAACATACGCTCATTCGTGCATGCCGACTTCACCATCCTGCCCGAATGGAAGGCTTCGGCACAGTTCCAGTACGAAGATATCTACTACAAGAACGATGCCTATCAGGAGGGTAACTCCTACGTGATGCGCAACCTCTACAACCTCTACACCGGCACCACCACACAATCGGTCTACGACGATGAGGAAGATGAATACTACACCTACCAGACCGTGAAGCACTACATTCCCAGCGGCGGCATGCTGACCACCGACACCGAAGAGGGTGCCTACTACACATTCCGCCTGCAGACCGACTACAACAAGACCTTCGGCAAACACGAACTCAGCGCCCTGGCAGGTTTCGAATACCGCCAGACACGCTACAAAACCAATTCCAACCTGCTCCTGGGTTACGACGACCAGACGCAGACCAACAATCAGGGGCAAGTGAACTTCGGACAGTTTACCGAACTCGAAGGCACCACGTCGGCTCTCGGTGCTGACTACAACATGTATGGAGCACCATCGGGCAGCAACTTCAGCACCAGCGACGTGCTCCACCGCTACTATTCGCTCTATGCCACCGCCTCCTACCTCTACGATAGCCGCTACTCCGCCTCACTGTCGTGCCGTCTCGACAAGACCGACCTCTTCGGCACCGACCCCAAGTTCCGCGGACGCCCGCTGTGGTCGGCCGGTCTGAGCTGGAACGCCCACAACGAAACTTTCATGAAGGACGTGAAGTGGCTCGACGTGCTGAAACTCCGTGCCACCTACGGTCTGACCGGAAACATCGACCAGTCGGTGTCATCGTATCTCACCGCCAACATCGGTGTAAACGAAATCAACGGCAACCGCGTGGCCACACTCAACACGCCGCCTAACGACCAACTGAGATGGGAGAAAACGGCATCGTTCAACTTCGGTGTAGACTTCGCCGTGCTACGCAACCGCCTCAGCGGTTCGCTCGACTTCTACGACAAGCGCGGCAGCGACCTGCTCACTGTGACCGACCTCGACCCCACAACCGGCTGGACACAGCTCACCATAAACAACGGCAAAGCCACCAACAAGGGATTCGAACTGCAGTTGGACGGCATCATAATGGAGGCCAAAAGCCGCAACGACCTTGGCATCAACGCCAACTTCAACATAGCCTACAACAGCAACAAGGTGACCCGCGTGACACATGAGGCAGCATCCGGGCAGGAAGCACTGCGCACCAGCACCCTGCACGAGGGATATCCCATCAACTCCCTCTTCTCATACCGCTTTGCCGGCATGAGCTACAACGACGGCATACAGACATTCTCGTGGAAAGATGCTGCCGGCACCGTACACAATACCGACATCAACAGCAGCGACTTCACCACAAGCGACGTCGTGTTCAGCGGCGGCCTCGACCCTAAGGTGACGGCCAACTTCACACCCGAAATCACCTGGCGCGGCTTCAGCCTCTCTGCCATGGTTGCCTACTATGGCGGCCACTACATGAGGGCAAGGGTGAACGACTGGTCCACCTACGGCACCATCGGAGGTTACGACAACATCGACGCAGTAGTGCCGTCGGCCTATCTCAACTACTGGAACAGCGACGACAAGACTCTCTATCCCGCCAACGGCTACCAGGGCACGGTGAATGTGGTGGGCGACTACCAGTATATGGACACCAACGCGGTGCCTGCCGACTACATGAAACTGCGCAACATCGTGCTGGGTTACGACTTCGCACCCTCGCTCTGCCACAAGATCGGCCTCAACCGCCTGCGCCTGCGCTTCCAGGTGAACAATGTGGCCACGTGGACCCGCAACAAGTGGAACATCGACCCGGAGGCCAACAATCCGCTCACGGGCATGGACCTCAACAAGCCCGCACGCAGCTACACTATGAGTCTTTACGTCAACTTCTAAAACAGCAAAGCAATGAGAACAACAATCCGCAACATTATATATTCGACCGTCATGCTGCTGGCCTTATCTGCCTGCGATGACAAACTCGACATCACACCCAAGGGACAGACCACCCTGCAGACCGTGGACGACCTCGAGCTGCTGCTCAACCAGGAGTATGACCTGAGCACCATGCCCTTCATCGACCTCGGTGTCATCTGCGACGAGTCGCTCGGCACAACCACGGCCGTATCGGAGGTGCTGGCACAGACCAACACGCTCGACTATGCCTATCTCACCTACGACGAATCCGTCGACCGTGCCACACTCTCGCAGCAGGACGCACGCTACGAGGCCCTCTACAAGTACATCAACTACATGAACGTGATCATCGACAAGGCACCCGATGCCACCGGCAACGATGCCACACGCTCCACCATCGTGGCACAGGCCCACGTGCTGCGTGCCTACTTCCACTATCTGTTGGCCGGCATCTATGCCACACAGTACGACGACGCCACGGCTGCCGACCTGGGCGGCATCCCCTACGTAAAAGACACAGAAACGGGCACCACAAAAGAGAAGCTCTCGCTGAAGGACACCTATGAGAACATACTTGCCGACTGCACCGACGACATCATCGCCAAGTTGCCGCAGTCGACGGGCGACGTGTTCCGTCCCGGACAGGCTGCCGGCTATGCCATCCGTGCCAAGGCTCTGTTCCAGATGAAACACTACGACGAGGCACTGATTTATGCGCAGGCCGCACTCAAGGTGAACGGACGCATAGAAGACCGCAGCACAGTTGCAGAGACAGAGAGTTGGAGCGTGGACCAAACCAACGACAACAACTACTTCTACGTGGAAGCTACGAGTCGCGTGTGTCCCTTCACCGAAACGGCATCGCTCGAGACCATGGACAAGTTTGAAGATGGCGACTACGTGCGCACCTACGACTTCATGGCCTGGAGCGAACTCTACGGACAGATGTTTGCCGGCATCGATGGATGCGCCACTTGTTTCGCCATGAGCGCCAGCACCACACCCTACGGCATCAATGCCGAGCGCACCTATTATCTGGCGGCTGAATGCCTCATAAGGACAGGAAAAATAAGAGACGGACTGGCCATGGTCGACAAAGTGAGAGCCTACCGTGTGGAGGACTGCATAAAGTTTGCCGACCTATACGACGAGTCACCCCTCTCCGAGGAGAAGGCAATGTCTCTGTTGCAGAAAGCAAAATGGATAGAGTGTCTCGGTTCCTACGAAAACTTCTTCGACTGCAAGCGGTGGAACAGCGAGGCGAAATACAAAAAGACCATCACTCGCAGTCTGGGCGAGGATCTCGGAGCCTACAGTCTCTCGCCTGAGTCGCCGCTATGGGTGCTTCCCTTCCCAGCCAACAGCGTGAGGTACAACTCCACGCTGACACAAAACTACTAAGGCTGGTTCTTAAAATTAAAATTCTAAGAAAGCATCAGCAGCACAGCCATCAGGCTTTCACCGTTGCTTCCTTTCAAATCATGGCGCAAGAGCTCGAGCATTCGGGCCTTGCGCTTTTTGTATGTCACCTCGGCAATGCGCAGGGCTTCTGCAGCTTCAGTGGTTTTCATTCCTTCCACAAAACTCATGCGGAATATCTGTTGGTATTTCTCAGGCAGACGGCCGATGGCATCGCGGAGCATGGTGATGGTCTCCTGCTCGATTATGCCGCACAGGAAGTCTTCTTTCTCCACTTCGATGGTCTGCACATAGTTGTCTTTGGCCTTGCCCTTGCGCAGCACAGTCATTACCTCGTTGTGCACGCAGAGGTAGAGATGGTTTTTCCACTGAATGGCCGAGACCAGGGAGTCTTTCTTCCGAAATGTGTTGTACACAGCGTTCTGCACGCAGTCTTCTACAAGAAACGCGAAGTCTGCGCCCAACAGCCGAGAGGCATACACCATCAGTTCGGCATACATCGTGCTGTAGAACGTTGCAAGTTCGCCTCTGCGGAAATCCGCAAATATCGTTTCGTAGACAGTCATGCAAGAGTTGTTTACGGGTGGTTCTATAAAATCACGAAACAAGACCTACACTTCGTCCAGCCGCAGCAGTTTGTAGCCGTCAAACTGGATAATGATCTTGTGCAGTTGCGTGCCTTGGCGAAGTGCCTCCACGCGAGGAGCCTCGGCATAGCGGCATATCTGCTCCACTGCGTCTGCCCACTGCTTTTCCACTTTTGCAGCGTAAGTATCTTCCGTCTCTCCCTTGTCTCTCTTCGGGGCAAGTTTCAGTTCCAGTATATAGCTGTGCTTGGTGGCATAATGCGTGAGGTTGGGCAAAAGAAAGAAATCGCAGTAGCCATGATTCAACTCCAGTTCGGGTGCCGTGTAATAATAGTTGTTGAGATTGAGATAAGCCATGAAGAATCCCTGCAGGTTGCGTTCGCCCTCGATGGCGTCACGCACAGACGACACCTTGGCATAGGCATCGGCCATGAACTGCAACCCCTCGCGCCACTGCCCGTCGTAGGCCATGTCGTAGTAGTAGTCTGTCAGCTTGTTGATATCCACATGAGACTTTTCTTCATACTGCTCAAGAAGATAACCGTAATACTGCTTGCGCACATTGTTGTTGGGGATGCCGAGAATCAGTTTGTCGCCACGCGTGCCCTTAATTGTCAGCATGCCATAATAGAACAAGAGACTTGGGAATATCAGCGGGTCAGTGATCTTGTTGGCAGGGAATGTTTCTTCCAGTTTCGCCACTATCTGCCCGGTCTCGGCAATGGTACGGATGACGCCCTTGCGGTCGCCGTCGAGTTTGTCGAGCTGGATAAGCTTGCGCATCTTGTTGTAGTCGGTCTTCGTGTTCGGGTCGATCATCTCGTCGGGAGCTTCGCCGGAACTCATATAGTTGCGCAGATAGTAGAGCACCATGTCGCAGTTGAATACGCGGCTCTGCGTTTTCAGTGCTTTTCTGGCGAAGCAGTAGTTGTCATACCATGGCTTCATCTCCTCTATGATGGCCTCTATGTCAGCATCGGTGCGGATGGCACCGTTCTCTTTATAATAGGTGAACATCTCTCGCACGTCTTCGGTGGAGAAGCCAAGCATTTGGTTGAATTCCTCCTTGGTTGAGATATGCCAGCCGATATTGTAGCCGCTGGTCACGTCGTCGAGTGTCACGGGGCTGACACCTGTGATGAATATGCGCTCGAAATTACCCTTGAATTTTTTGAAGATGTCGCGGTAAAAGCCCTCGGCATGCGTCATAGCCCAATACACCTGTTCGCCCTGCTCGTTGAGCACGGTGTTGGTGAAGTTGTCGTATTCGTCGATGATGAGATAGAGATGGAATGACTTTTCGCGCGCCACGTTCTGTATGATAGCAAGTTTGCCCGTGGCATCCTTGGTCTCTTCCACTTCAGCCACAGTTTTCTCACCATAATATTCTCTGTATACACGAACGAATCCGTTCAACTCTACTCCGAGGTAGAAGTTAAACTTCTCTTCGAGCCGCTCAATATTGCCGCCCACTTGCGAGAAATCGAGGTGGAGCACCTGAAACTGGTTGTGCAGCGGCGTGGGGTGCCGGCCTATCCAAAGCGTACCGAAGATTTCATCAAACTGGTCTTTTAGGCGCACGTCATAGTAGGCATGAAGCATGTTGATGAAGATGCTCTTGCCGAATCGGCGCGGACGGATGAAGAAGAGGTTGCGTGCCTCACTCTCCAATCGCGGCAGATACATCGTCTTGTCGACATAGTACATGTCGTCGCGCCGCACTATACGGAAGTCCGACACGCCGTAAGGCACTTCTTTTATTTTCTTCTGTTGCTCCATGGCTACATAGTTTTATTGTTGTGGTGCCGCAAAGATACGCAAAATATTTCGTATCAAGATGTGTTTCGTCTAATATTCGGCACGGAGTATTGGTCTGGTGCTATGAGCTCGGCGTGATGCCATACTCTACGCGGAAGCTTACAAGTACAACAGAGGCGTGAGCCTATGAAAAGCAAGCCCCGAAAGTCAGTTGTCCGACTTTCGGGGCTTTACATATGTTGGAAATGAGAGAAGCGTACGGCCTTCGGCAACTGTTTTCCGCACAATTGCGATGCCACTGGAATAGCCATGCGATATCAGTGCAAGCTCAATGCCATTCAAGCAGCAAGCCGAAACTGTGTGTAACAGTCTACAAGACGCCCCTGCCCATCACGTCACGACTAATATATGATGAGCCCCAATATTCCGCAAGCAAGCATCACGAGAATGGGGTTGGCTACCTTGTAGCGCGTGGCAAAAAACGCCGCAAGGAAGAGGAGTATGCTTATGATGAACTTTGGCATATCGGTTGACGGCGAGCCAAAGTTCTCGGAGTTCATCAACAACAATGCTGCCGCTGCAATGAGACCTATGATAGCCGGACGCAAAGGCTTGAAGATGTCCTGCACGAAAGGCGCGTCCTTGTGGCTGATGAGGTAACGGCTGATGGCAATCATCAACAAGAAAGGCAACCAAATTATAGACAAGGAGGCCAACACGGATCCAAGGCACGCCGCCCACATTGGATAACCGGCATTGATAACAGCCGTGTAGCCGCAATAAGTGGCGGCGTTTATGCCGATAGGCCCTGGGGTTGACTGGCTGATGGCGACAACATCAGTGAACTCGGCATTGGTAATCCAATGGTTATTGGTCACGACCTCGCCATATATTAGCGACAACATGGCATAGCCTCCACCAAAGTTGAAGATGCCTATCTTAGTGAATACGTAGAACAACTGTAGAAATATCATTTCCGTCTTCTTTGAAATTTACCATATAAGAACCCTGACAAGCCGGCAACGATGATAATCCATATCGGATTTAAATTCAGCCGCCATATCAACAGGCAGCTCACCACCACTATCCAAATGTTCTTCCAACTGATGTTGGCGGTTTTGGCCATTTTGAAACACGGCGAGGCAATGAGCGCCACCACCGCGGGACGCACGCCCTCAAAAAACTTCTCCACCCAAGGGTTGTCCTTGAAGTTGTGGAGAAACATGGCTATAATCAAGATGGCAATGATGGAAGGTATGGCTATGCCCAAGGCACCTACTATTCCGCCCCACACTCCCTTGAGCTTGTATCCGATATGGCTTGCCATGTCGATGGAGAAAATGCCAGGCGTGGTCTGTGCCACAACCATGATATCGACAAACTCCTGCTTTTCCAACCAGTGGTTTTTGTTGACAAACTCTTCCTCCATGACTGGTATCATGGCATAGCCTCCACCCAAGGTGAACGCTCCTATCTTGTTGCAGGTAAGAAAAAACTTTAATAACATCCTCTTACTAAATCCCCCCCCCGGCTATCTCTATAGCCAGGGGGTATAATCATTTGTTCTTCTTGCTTCTGTTTTCACTTCTTGTGCTCAGGCACCACAGCAAAGTAAACCGCATCGTGGTCGGTGAGGTTCTCCATGTAGTGGTTGTGCCCCATCGGGCAATAATGGCACTGTCCGGCATGGCACTCTTCCACGGTGTCATCGTAATGGAAAGTCAGCGTGCCGCTGATGACGAAGATCACCTCGGAGTTGCCCTCATGTACATGAAGGCCGCTCGAAGCACCCGGGCGGAGCGTGGAATACATTATTTTGATGTTGTCGTCTACATAGTTGCGTGTGTCCAAATGACCCTCACCGCCCTTGAAGCCCGTGAGATGAGCCTCGGCAATCTTCTCGAAATCTATAATCATGACAAATTGGATTTATGTTATTGTTGTCTTAATGTTTAGCTGTTGATTACCTCGCCAGTGGCGGGGACAGAGAGCTTGGCCACCTCGTCCAGCCATAGGGTTGCCATGGCGTCGGACGGCATACGCCAGTCGCCTCGTGGCGACAGCGATACGGAGCCCACCTTAGGTCCGTCGGGCAGGCAGGAACGCTTAAACTGCTGGTTGACAAACCTGCGGCAGAACGTGCCAAGCCAATGGAGAATCACCTCATCGGAATAGTGGCCCTCGCCGTCTTCGGTGGCAACGCCGTTGCCGAAAGCCTTTTGGGCAAGCATGAATATCTTTCGCGGACCAAAGCCATTGCGAAGGAAATGATAGAGGAAGAAATCGTGGAGTTCGTATGGACCCACAAGGTCTTCAGTCTTCTGCAATATGTTGCCTTCATCGTCGGCAGGTATCAGTTCCGGCGATATAGGTGTGGCGATAATGTCGTAAAGAGTTGACGCAGACTTGTCGTCGACGGTCTGCGCCACGAACTTCACCAAGTATTTTATCAGTGTCTTTGGTATTGACGCATTGACACCATACATCGACATGTGGTCGCCATTATAGGTAGCCCATCCGAGTGCTAGCTCCGACAGGTCTCCTGTGCCTATGACAAGCCCGTTGAGCTTGTTGGAGAGATCCATGAGAATCTGCGTGCGCTCACGCGCCTGAGAGTTCTCGTAGGTCACGTCGTGCACTTCAGGGTCATGGCCTATGTCCTCGAAATGCTGCATCACGCTCTTTGATATGCTCACCTCGCGCATGGATACTCCAAGGCTTTGCATCAGGCTCACGGCATTGCGGTGTGTACGTCCCGTGGTGCCGAAGCCCGGCATGGTGACTCCAACGATGCCCTTGCGGTCGAGCTTGAGCTTGTCGAAGGTCTTTACGCAGACAAGGAGTGCGAGGGTGGAATCGAGTCCGCCGCTGATGCCTACCACCACCGTCTTGGCATGGGTGTGAAGGATGCGCTTGGCGAGACCCATCACCTGGATGCTGAAAATCTCGTCGCACGACTTCTGCATGTCGCCGTTGGAAGGGATAAAAGGATGCGGGTCCACATAGCGGTCGAACACGAAGTCGTGGGACACAGCCGGGGCCTCGGCACGGCCGATGTGTATATCCTCGTCCATCATGCGCCGCTGGGCGTTGACAAACGTAGTGTTGCTGCGCCTGTCGGCATTGAGTTTCTCTACGTCGATTTGTGCGAAGATGAGCTGGCTGTCCATAGCGAAACGCTCGCTCTCGGCAAGCAGATTGCCATTCTCGTAAATCAAGGCGTTGCCTCCATAGACCACGTCCTGCGTGCTCTCGCCGAAACCCGCGCCACTGTAGACATAGCCGCAGATGGTGCGCGCGCTCTGCTGGCAGAGAAGACTCTTGAGGTAAGCGTGCTTGCCTATAAGCTCGTCGCTGGCAGAGAGGTTGAAGATGATGCTGGCACCTGCCAGGGCAAGATGGTTGCTCGGAGGTGTCGGGGCCCACACGTCCTCGCATATCTCCACGCCAAACAGCACGCCGTCGTCGGTACGGAACAGCTGCGGGTCGGCGGTGATAAACACAGGATGGCCGGCATAGCGGATCTCCTGCGGACGCAGGTCTTGCGAAGAGGCAAACCACCTCTTCTCGTAGAACTCGCTATAGTTTGGAAGGAATGTCTTGGGCACGATGCCAAGAATCTTGCCACGCTGGATGACAATGGCACAGTTGAGCAGTAAGTCGCCGGCAACCAAAGGTACGCCGATGATGGAAATGATGTCCAGCTGGCGGCTAAACTCCAACAGTTGCATTACACAATTCTCCGTAGCGTCCAAGAGGAGTTGCTGACGGAAGAGGTCCTGGCAGGTGTAACCTGTGACGCAGAGCTCTGGGAATACGATAATCTCAGCGCCCTGCCCCTCGGCCAAGGCTATTTGCGACTCTATTTCCTTAATGTTGCTGACACAGTCGGCAACTTTCACCGTGGGTACCGCCGACGCCACCTTTACATATCCGTACTTCATATAGGCAATTATCTAATAGTGACTTGAGTGGCACCATATCCGTATTCCTGGAACGACGCATCCTGCCACTGGTAAGACTTGTGTTTATAGGTCAGCTCGTTGATGAGCGCGCGCCTCAGCACCCCGGCGCCCTTGCCATGGATGAAGATAAGCTTCTGGCCTTTCTTGTTCTCATATTGTTTCAAGGTGTCGCGATACACCTTCATCTGATATTCGAGTATGTCGCCTGCCTGCATTCCCTGTGTGGTGTCGAGCAGTGTCTCGGCATGTAGGTCCACCACAATGGCATCGTCGAGACCACGTTTGCGTATGTATGGCGCGTTCTTGGCGTTGCCCTTGCTCTGGCTGTCCTCATAGCGGCGCACGAGCTGCTTCTTCTGGTCAGAGGTAGCCTCGTTGTGGCCTTTGGCGTCGGCATGGCTGTACATTTCCTTCTTCAGCTCCTTGGCATCTACCACAAGCGGGCGGACGGCCTTGTCGTTTTCTACGATAGCATAGAGCAACACGGGAGTCTCGAAGAAAGGTGTGTCCTCGAAGGTGTGTGTCTTGTAAAACTTCAACGGCTCAAGACGCAGCTCCACGCTGACAGGAGCCTTTATGATGAAGTTTTTGTCACGCTTGTAGGCAAGGAGCTGCACCACAAGTCTGCCCACGTGGTTGATGTCCTGTGCGTTCATCTCCTCGACAAATATCTTGGTATTAGGCTCAGCCTCGCCCTCGTTCTTGACGGAGCAACTGTTGCCCTCGACCGAGAGAATGACGTAACGGAGGTAATAGTTGCTGTCGTTGACGAAATAGCACTCAAAGTGGGGCGTGTCGAGACTGCTATCGCTTGTTGGCGTAAAGGCCAAGTAGGCAGACAGTTGGTTTCCGCCCTTGCGCTCCTCGGCCTTCGGACGGAAGCTGACATCCTTGGAAAGGTCGACCGTGTCGGGTGCCGACATGTCGATATCCTCGTCCTGTCCCTCCTGCATCATTGCCTTCACCGAGCGGTGTCCGCGCATCAACGGTGTCTCAGCGGCTTTCTGTTCCTGTGCCGCTGCACGCCGGTTGATGATATTAGCCGTGCTGTAGTCCTCGCTTTCAACCACCACAACCTCGCTGACAGAAGTGGGAATCTGGAATCCGTCCTCATCCTCCACCAACACGATGTTCTTACCTTGGAAACCGGCTACCTTTCCGCCTCCGGTCTCGCTGAGAAACTTTACTTTATCTCCTATCTTCATACTGTTTTCCTTTTTTCTGTTATGGTATAAGCAAGTTGGAGTCGCCATAGCTCAAGAAGCGGAAGCCGTGGTCCAACGCATAGTCGTAGGCCGCACGCCAGTCTCCCTTGAGGAAGGCACTCACCAACAAGAGCAGCGTGCTCTTGGGCTGATGGAAATTGGTGACAAGCATCTTCACCACCTTGTAGACGTATCCCGGGGCAATGATGATTCGCGTGGCGGTGTGCAGCGCCTCCAGACCGTCGCGGTCGAGATAGTCGAGTATCGCCTTTATAGAGTCGCACACCTGCACCGGCTTGCCGCCAACAATCACAAGACCTGCGTCGTCGTGGGGTAAATCGTAAGGTTCCCACTGGTTCACGCTCAGCTCCTCTTCTGTGGCATTTGGGTTGCGCAGAATCTTCACTCCGACATAATACAGGCTCTCAAGCGTACGGACACTCGTAGTGCCGACAGCTATGGCTTTGCCATCGTGTTGAAGAAGGCGCTCGAAAGTGTGGCGGTGTACCACGATATACTCCGAGTGCATCTTGTGGCCTTCAATCTCTTCTGTCTTCACAGGCTTGAATGTTCCGGCGCCAACGTGCAATGTCACTTCGTCGCGTGTTATGCCGTGGGCATCGATGTCGGCCAGCACCTTATCGGTGAAGTGCAAGCCTGCCGTGGGAGCCGCAACGCTGCCCTTTATCTTCGAGTAAACCGTCTGGTAAGTGGTCTTGTCGCTCTCCTCAGTCTTACGGTTGAGGTATGGCGGAATGGGAAGCTCGCCTACTGCATCGAGAATTTCGGCGAAATTGACTTCGGCGGCATCCCACTCGAAGTCGACCCAATAATTGGTGCCGCCGCTTTTCTCTATTGCCTTGCTTCGGTCCATTGTAGCCGACAGGGTGAGCTTGTGGCCTTTAATCTCAAAGTCTCTCTTCAGCGACCCGTCCTTCCATTTCTTGAGGTTGCCTATCATACAAAGCCAACTGCAATGTGATGTCGACTGGAACATCTGCTCATAGTCGGCGGGAAGTGCAGGCTCCATGAGGAAGACCTCTATAAGGGCGCCTGTCTCCTTGCGGAAGTGCATGCGCGCCTGGATGACCCTCGTGTTGTTGAAGACCATCAACGCACCTTTGGGAAGATACTGCGGGAGATTAAAGAAGACGTCGTCAGACAGCTTGCCCTTGTTGTAAACCAGCAGCTTGCTGTGGTCGCGCTCCTTCAGCGGGAACTTTGCTATACGCTCGTCTGGAAGACCGTAGTTATAATCGTCTATTCTTATATGTTTTGTGTCCATGTACTTATATTGATTCATATCGAGATGTCACCAAACGCCCAAACCGACACTGCCGCAATGGTGAACACTAATGTTGCCACCACTACGTCGATGTCGGCCTTGGCATAACCTGATGCCGTGTAATGTGATGATATGTATTGAAACTTAATGTTTAACTTGTAAAACAACTTGTAGAATGCCAAGTAAACAATGGCTCCCACAAAGGAACCGTAAAGCATTCCGCAAACGATGTCGGACGGGTAATGCACGCCCAAATAGAGCCGGGTCCAACAGTTGAGCAACGCCCAAAGAAACATCACGGCTGCAAAAAGCCTGTCGCGCACGAGCAGACTGAAAAACACCGCCAACGAGAACGTATTGGCGGCATGCGACGAGAAGAAGCTGTAGCTCTTGCTCAGCGTGCCGGCTATGAGGTTGAGCTGCATCTTGACCATCGGGTCGTTGCAAGGGCGTAGCCTTCCTGCCGCAGGCTTGATGATGAAATCTGTTACACCGCCCGCAAGAAGCACACACACCACTGCAGCACCTACGACAAGCCCTATCTGCCCCATGGTCTCATGATTCTTCACGACAAGATAGAACAGGGCAATATAAAAAGGTATCCACGTCAGTCCGGATGTCAACATCGGGACCAACGCGTCGAAGTAAACAGAGTTGCTGCTATTGAAGAAATGCAACACTGAGAGGTCTGCCGACAAGAAACTTTCAAGCATCATCAAATTTTTTCTATCATGCCGGACTTTATCCAGCCTTCTCTTCCATCGCCAAGCTCAACTTGCTTCCAGCCTTTCAAGCCGTCGTCAATGATGTCCACGCGTGTGCCTTCGTGAATTACAAAAGCATCCTGGCTCTTGTCCTCAGGCGTTGTCTTGACACTGATGGACGGCGACATCACTATGGCCCCACGACCGTGCTGAAGCCAGTATTTCTGTTGCCAGGCGAAAAGCGTGGAAAACACGAACACAGCCAAGAAAGCGGCACTGCCAAAGAAACCCACCTTGCGCAACCATAGCGGTGAAGCAAAGAGATAACACAACATGAGGACGAGCGCCACCATAATGCTGCCTATGCTCCAAGATGCCCATGTGTCGACATTGGCGAAAGAAACCACACTGCGGTATAATGCCACAAAGAAATTGTCGGATTCCGGAGTTATCTTGTCGATGGTCTTGGAACGGGCAAACTGAAGGTTGAACTTCACGTCGGCATCGCCCGGCGAGAGCCTGTAAGCCCGCTCGTAATAAAGAATGGCCTGGGCCAGACTGTCGGAACGATAATACGCATTGCCGAGATTATAGTACAGGTCCGACGACACTCCTTGCCGCAGCAATGCCTTGTAGTCGGATATAGCCTGCTGATAATTGCCATGTCGATAGCAACTGTCCGCTATCTCCTTGGTGACGGCAAAACCCGATACCGGATTAAGGAGCATCGCCAAGAGCGTGATGACAAATATGTTGAAATGGTGCTTTATCATTTTCTTTTCTTCATTACATCTTCAATTTCCACAATGGCGGTCATTGCCGACTGGAATGTCTTCTCCATGTTTCCGGCCTCATCGCCCGGAGCATACCGTTCAAACTCACACTCCTCAAGGGCTGACATGAACTTGCTGATGATGTCCTCGCCCACTCCGCGCTGTGCGAGCTTGTCCTTGATGTTGTCGCGTGAGAGACTTTCCACAGGCATGTTCAGTTTATAGCTGACATATCCCCACAACGTGCGCAAGACTTCATCATAGAACTCTGCAGTGTTGTGTTCAAACATCAGCTTGCTTGCCCGCTTCAGGCGTTTCTTCGCAATCTTGTTTGCGCGCTTTCCACGCATCTTCACTATGTCGCCATTCTCTATCGCACGACGGCGGAACACTATGAGAAGTATCACGAAGGCCAGCAAAGGCAACAGCAGGCAAATCCAATATGCCGCACTGTCAAAGAAGAGCTTGCCGGAAGCAGAAGTCTCTGACTCCCCGCTCTTTATGGAATGAATATCGTTGTCGGCAAGCTTGTCGAAGCTCTCTGTCGCCCCCTTGCCGTCGCCCGGGGTCACGTTGACAACAAACGGTTGGGTATGCAGTGTCTTGTAGGCGTTGGCATCAACATCGTAATAAATGAACGACAGCGACGGAATAGTGTACTTGCCTTGGTTGCGTGGCACGGCAAGGAAATCGTATACCATGTTTCCTCCCACTCCTGCACTGGTGAGCTTCGTCTTGTCGGTCACCTTCGGGTCATACTTGTCGAATCCCTTCGGGAACTCCACCACAGGCTGCTTGATCAGCTTAAGGTTGCCCGTGCCTCCCACGACGACCCTCAGGGTGACAGGCGTACCGGCCTTGACCTCGTTGCTGCTAAGACTTGCAGAAATGTTGAACTTGCCTACACCTCCGGAGAATCCCACAGGCTTTGCCGGCAACGGATCGACCTGGACTGTCAGCCCCGGTGCAACGATGTTGCGTTTCACTTCCACATAGCCCGAACCACCATTGAAGAATGCCTCAAACGGATCGACGTTGCGGTTCTGCTGAACCACTATGCCCTTGAAGGTAATGGACGGTATCTGAAGCGAGCCCGTCATCTGGGGATACATAAGATACTGGCTCCAAGTGACGCAACGGTACGGCCGTCCGTTTACCTTCTCCACATGGAAGCTCTTCTGCTGTGGCAGTGGTATCTCCTGGCTGTGGAATCCCGTCAAGTCAGGCATCTTGCCCTCCAACTGCGTGAGGTCTACAAGAGTATAGACTTTGTATGTGAGAAGCACAGGTTCCTGCTCATGAACCCGCTGCTTGTTGGCTGTCACCTTGATAAACAAGTCTTTACCCGAAATCTCCGAGCCAGCCTGCGCCATCTGCTGCTGTTGACCTCCGCCGTCTTGGTGCATCTGTGGAGCACCGCCACTGTTTCTGGCACGTCCGCTGACAGTGATGCGCACAGCCTTTGATGTCACGTTATGTCCCCTGACACGCGCACGTGCCGCGGGAACGGTATATACGCCTTCCTTGGCCGCAAAAACCGTGAAAGTGAACGTTATCGACGAAGAGCTCGACGTGTGGCCATTAATCATCTGATAACTGCTCTGCTGCGAGGTATACGGCCCGGCAATAAGCTCAAGACCCGAAGGAATGTTGCCTGCACGGAAATCCTCCACGTCTTGCGTGTTAATGGTATAAGCTATCCGGAAATTCTCGCCTGCCGACACCTTCGAGGGCGCCGACACTGATATCTGCGCATTGGCATCGCCCATGCCGCCCATCAGGAAAGCTAAGATAAACGAGATATATAAGAGTAAACGTTGCGTCATATATATTATTTGGTCATTAACTCCTTAAAGTCCACACAATCACCGCAGACCACTTACCAGTTCTTTTCCAAGCGTTTGCGCTGAGGCTGCGCTTCATGCTTCTTGAGCCTCTGCTGGGTTTGCTTTTCTTCTTGCTGGGCATAGTTGAGAAGCTGCTCGGCATTGTCCTTGCTCATCTTCTCCTGCTGCTTCTGCTGTTGTTGCTGCTGTTGCTTTTGCTTGTCCTTGTCTTTATCTTTGTTCTTGTTGTCCTTATCGTTCTTGTTCTGATTCTGTTTCTGTTTTTGCTTGTCCTTGTTTTGCTGCTTGTCTTGGTTCTTCTGATTTTTCTGCTGCCTCATGCACAAGGCAAGGTTATATCTTGTCTCGTTGTCAGCGGGATTGTTTCTCAGACTCTCTTCATAAGCCTTTATCGCATCTGAGTAAAGGTTGTGCTTCTGACAAGCCACGCCAATGTTGTGCCAGACCTTTGCCTTGCGGTTCTTTGAAGTCTCACACTTTGCAGCATTCTGCAACTGTGTCACCGCAGCACTGTCTTTCTGCTGCATGAGCAATGCCGTGCCCAGGTTGTACAGAGCCTGTGGATTCGACGGATTCTTGCTGAGTGCCTTCCGGTACTCTATCTCCGCCTTGGCATAGTTTTGCTGGCGATACAGCCTGTTACCATTTCTGACAAACTGCCTGTCGCTTTGCGCACTGGCATCAGCAAACACCAACATGCACATGGCCAACAACAAGATATATTTATAGAATCTCATAAGTTACTTTCTTTTCTTAAACAGCTTGATGTCTTTCAGCCTGGGGTTCCTCGACTCCAATATGCACACTTCCACAATGAGAAGGAGGAGGGCGAAAATGGCAAAAGCCTGAAACTGCTCATTATACTCACTGTATATCACCGAACTGGTCTCGCCCTTCTGCAGTTTGGTTATCTGGTCGTTCAGGTCTTCCTGCGCATCGGCGGTATTGTCTACATGTATATAAGTTCCGCTGCCGGCCTTTGCGACCTCCTTGCACATCTGCTCGTTGAGAGCCGACATCACAGTCTGACCGCTCGCATCCTTCATGTAGTTGCCGTCACCCAAAGGTATGGGCGCACCCTTCGTGCTTCCCACTCCAAGGATAAACACGTTGATGCCCTGCTTCTTGGCCGCTGCCGCTGCTTCCTCGGCACCGCCCTCATGGTCTTCACCGTCGGTAATGACTATTATGGCGCGTCCCACCTTGTCTTGCTTCGTGAAGCTGTGCATGGCCACATTGATGGCCCTGCCTATATCGGTGCCTTGGGTCTGGATTAGCGAAGGGTCTGTGTTCTGCAGAAACATCTTTGCCGATACATAATCGCTCGTTATAGGCAACTGCACGAAAGCGTCGCCGGCAAACACCACCAAGCCAACCTTGTCGTTGGTGAAATGGTCTACCAGGTTCTCCACAAGCATCTTGCTCTTGTCGAGACGGCTGGGAGCCACGTCCTGGGCAAGCATGGAGTTGGATATGTCCATACAGATTATAGCCTCTATGCCGTTGCGTGACTCATGCGAGATTTTCGCACCCATCTGCGGACGTGCCAACACGACAATGAGTATGGCGAGGGCTGCATTCATCAGCCAAAACTTTACCGACGGACGAAACTTCGACACGTCTGGCATCAGTTCTTTTATCAGGGCGGGGTCACCGAACTTCCGCAACTTTGCCTTGCGCTGCCTCCACACAACAAGCCTTACCAATGCCAGCACCGGTATCAGCCACAACAACAACAGATATATAGGATCTTCAAATCGAAGCATATCGTTAAGTTCTTACACTATTTAATTCTCAAATTAATGAAGCTAAACACGACAGTATCTCTCACAGCCGGCTACGGCAGACGCCTCAGCACGGTGTTTCGGAGGAGAATCTCCAAAAGGAGCAGAAGCACAGCTGCGAGGGCAAAGGGTTGGTAAGCCTCATAGCGCTTTGAGAACTTCTTGACATCCATCTTAGTCTTCTCCAGCTGGTCGATGTCTTTGTATATCTTCTTCAATTGCGACGTGTTCGTAGCCCGGTAGAAGTTGCCGTCGGTGGTGGCGGCAATCTCGCTAAGCGTCTTTGTGTCTATGTCTACCGGCATATTGACATACTGCACCGTTCCGCCCACGGGCATCGGATATGGCGCCACCTTGTTGGTGCCTACCGCAATGGTGTAGACGCGTATGCCAAGCGACTTGGCTATCTGTGCCGATGTCATAGGCGAAATGTCTCCCATATTGTTTGATCCGTCGGTAAGCAATATCACGACCTTGCTTTTTGCCTTTGAGCCTTTCAGGCGCGAGATGGCGTTGGCAAGGCCCATTCCTATGGCCGTACCGTCTTGTATGAGCCCCCTTGCCGCGATGTCGGTCCTGACGTTTTGCAACAGATTGAGCAACGAAGCGTGGTCTGTGGTCATCGGGCACTGCGTGAACGCCTCGCCTGCGAATATGGTCAGTCCGATGTTGTCGTCGGGGCGGCCCGATATGAAGTCGGCTGCCACATCCTTTGCCGCCTCTATGCGGTTGGGCTTCAGGTCCTCGGCTAGCATCGACGTCGACACGTCCATGGCAAGCATTATGTCTATGCCTTCCACCGTCTTGCTTCCCCATGAGTTGTGGGTCTGCGGACGTGCAAGGACGATGACAATGAGCGTGAACGCCAGGCAACGCAGCAGCATCGGCAGGTTGATGATATGCTCTCGCCAGCTTTTCGGGGCATTGAGATACGCCCGCGTGTCGCTCATGCGCATCGTGGGTTCACTCTTCTTTCTACCGAGGAAATACCACAACACGTAAGGAATAAGCAGCAACAGCAGCAAGAAATATTCTTTATTCGCGAATTCCATTTTTCACATTATTATATATAGCAACTCACAGGAGCCTACACCATCAGCATATACACATTATATATAATGTAAGCCAGAAGCAGGGCTGCCACCGTTCCGCCGATCCACAACAGCGTCTTGATGGTGATGCGGTTCGACCTCACCTTCTTTTCGTCGTCGGAGAGCCGCGGCACTATCTTTTCCTCTACCGCCTGTCCTTCCTGCTTCGTTTCGTCGATGAAGTTGACCGCTTTCACGAGGTTCATGTCGTTCTCGTTGAGCTGCGTAGAGTATTTGGCAAACTTCACAAGGTCGGCCGTCTGGAACAGTTGCTTCAGTTCGTCGATCATCGTGCGGTCGCCTGCGGCCTGCAAGTGGTCTATGATCTGTTCGGAAGTCATCTCAAGGGCATTGAACCCGAAGCGCTCCATGATATACTGGCGCAAGGTATCGGTAAGCTGCGTGTAATACGCCTTCTGGTCGTCGCTCACCTGCAGGTGTTCCGTCTTGATCTTCTCTATCTTGCTCAGGGCGCGCTGGTGTGGCGGCACATGGCGCACTATGCGCACCTTGGTGATGATAGGTTTGTTCTCCTTCAAGCGCACAAACAAGTAGGCTCCGCCCATCAATATGAGCAGCACCAATATGGAGAGCCAGAAATAAGGGCTCCACTCTGCCCACAGGAACGGATTGTCCTGGGCATCCTTTGGCGGGAAGAACTGGTTTGGGTGCAGCGTGTCCACGTCTACGGTTATGACCTTCAGCGCAGACGTTCCGCCCTTGTAAGGCTTGCCGTTGACCTTCACCGTCAGTGCCGGGATGGCGTACAGGCGCTCTCCGAACGAGGTGACGACATAGGTTTTCTCCACCTTCATCTCGCTTCCGGAGCTCAGCGTGTCGGGAGCTGGCGACTCAACAATCTCCACGCCCGGCACCACATACTGGCGTTCCTTCAGCTTTGGCCATTGCAGCGTAGAGCCTTGGGGGAAGGTGACCTTCAGCCTCAACCTGGTCTGTTCGCCTATGAGCATGGCCACGGAGTCGACAGTCTGCTCCACCGTCACCTGAGCTTTCAGTCCCACCGACAGCACCAGCAGCAGGAGCGTCAATATATATTTAGCTTTTCTTTTCATCGTAATGTCAGATTAGGCTCTTTTCTTGAAGAGAAGCATCAGCGGCTTGGCAAAGTCTTCGTTGGTGGCTATCGACACCCAGTCGACCTTGCTCTTGGCAAACGTCGTCTTCAGTTGCTCTTCGCGCTTCATCCAATAAGCGGTATGCGCACGGCGCAGCTTCTTGCTCGACGTGTCGATATACATCTCGTGGCCAGTCTCGGCATCGCGCACCTTCAGCAGTCCGATGTCGGGCAGGCTCTTGGCCCGCTGGTCGTAGACCTGTATGGCCACCATGTCGTGCTTGCGGTTGGCTATCTCCATCTCTTTCTGGAAGTCCTTGTCGTCATAGAAGTCGCTGATGACAAACGACGTGCAGCGCCGCTTCATCACGCGTGTCAGATATGCCGTGGCTGCCGCCAGGTCGGTCTTGCGGCTCACAGGATGGAAGTCGAGCATCTCCCTTATGATGTAAAGGATGTGTTTGCGGCCTTTCTTTGGTGGGATGTACTTCTCTATTCGGTCGGAAAAGAAAATCACGCCTATCTTGTCGTTGTTCTGTATGGCAGAGAAAGCCAGCGTGGCGGCTATCTCCGTAGCCATATCGCGCTTTGTCTGGCTTGCCGTACCGAAGTCGAGCGAGCCGGACACGTCGACGAGGAGCATGACCGTAAGCTCACGCTCCTCCTCAAAGACCTTCACATAGGGGCGGTGCAGCCTCGCCGTGACATTCCAGTCGATGTCGCGCACATCGTCGCCGAACTGATATTCCCTCACCTCGGCAAACTCCATGCCCCTGCCCTTGAAGGCAGAGTGGTATTGCCCGGCGAAGATGTTCTGGCTCAGTCCGCGGGTCTTTATCTCTATCTTCCTTACTTTCCCGAGAATCTCAGAAGTATCCATTAAGGCACCTCCACCTTGTTGATGATTTGACTTACAATTTCCTCACTTGTCACGTTGGCAGCCTCAGCCTCATACGACAAGCCCACGCGATGGCGCATCACGTCGTGTGCCACGGCTCTCACGTCTTCCGGCACCACATATCCGCGATGCTTGACAAAGGCGTAGGCACGGGCGGCCTTGGCGAGGTTGATGCTGGCACGGGGCGAGCCACCGAAGGTAATCATGTTTTTCAAATCTGCCAAACCGTAACGCTCGGGGAAGCGTGATGCGAACACTATGTCGGCGATATACTGCTCTATCTTCTCGTCGATATACACCTGGCCCACCACCTGGCGAGCCTTGAGAATGTCGTCGGCGCTGCATACCGGCTTCACCTCGGGGAATGCCTTCTGCACATTCTGCCTGATGATTCTCTTCTCCTCCTCAATCGTCGGATAGCCTATCACCACCTTCAGCATGAAACGGTCTACCTGCGCCTCAGGCAACTGGTAGGTTCCCTCCTGCTCGATGGGGTTCTGCGTGGCGAGCACGAGGAACGGCTTGGGCAGGTCAAACGTCTCGTCACCGATGGTAACCTGATGCTCCTGCATGGCCTCGAGCAGCGCACTCTGAACCTTTGCCGGGGCACGGTTTATCTCGTCTGCCAACACGAAATTGGCAAACACAGGGCCTTTCTTCACATGGAAGCTCTCGTCTTTCTGCGAGTAGACCATGGTGCCCACCACATCGGCAGGGAGAAGGTCGGGGGTAAACTGTATGCGTGAGAAATCGGCGTCAATGAGTTGCGACAGGGTCTTGATGGCCAACGTCTTTGCCAGACCGGGCACACCCTCAAGGAGGATATGGCCGTCGCTAAGCAGGGAAATGAGCAGTGAGTCGACCAAATGCGACTGGCCGATAATCACTCTGCCCATGCCCATCGTCAAGTCATTGACAAAGCCGCTCTGCTGCTCTATAAGGATGTTCAGTTCACGAATATCTACTGATTCTGCCATAATTGAGAAATTTGACTTTTGAATATTCTGTATTTGTTTTTTCGATACGCAAAAGTACTAATTTCTTTCCGAGAAGCATAACGGAGCGACCTAAATTATATTAAAATGGATATGAAGACGCTTATTTTAAGAAAGTTTTGACATAGCTCATGCCATACCTTACAGAGAGTCAAAGCCTTCACGCTTGAGCGCAGCATTGGCAAGACGCTCAAACACAAGCCCCAGGTCGGCGAAACGCATCAGGGCATTCATGGCGGCGTGGCGCACTCCTGCCGACGGCGACTTCATTGCCGTAACAGCCTGGTCCACAAACTCGTTGATACCACGCTCGTTGGGCTCAACACCCTTCATGAAGAGGCGGCCCAAGATGTCGTAGGCGCATATTTCCTTAAGTGGGTTGTCGAGTGCCATCCAGCGGTAGGCGAGCTTTGGCGCATAGCTGAGGTGCTGGTAGAGGTTGAACGCCAGCATCTCCGCCATCTCCTGCGAGCGGGTCTGGTCCATCCATATCTCCGCCACTTCCTCGGGCATCTTGTCGTGGGGCATGACCAGCGTGGCGAGGATTTTGCACTCGCGTATGTCTTCTTTCCACAAGGTTATGGCGAAGTCGTAGTCGTGGGGCAGGTCTGCCGCCATCTTCTTCAGCTGCAATAACGGCACACCCCAGTTGAGGTGATATTCGAGACCTTTCTCGCGCATCGACTGCGATGCCTGTCCGTTCATCTCCAACCTGAAGCTGCGCTTCAGCTCTTTTACCTTGCTGTCTATTTCTTCTCTTGTCATTGTTGTCTTGTTTGCAATTGTGTTTACTGATTTCCCACGCTGGTTATTTCACGCAGATCCACGGAGGTTATTGAGCCGCTGAGAACAATGGCTGTCGCCTTTTTGAGCTTGAGAGAGGTGAGCAAACCGAATGAGAGATCTCAAAACGCAGCATGCCATCGCATAGGCGCTGAGCGGCATAGCTGCATTTTAAGTCTTTTGAATCCGTGAGAAAAAAATCTGCATGAGAGAAAAGCCGTATGAGGGAAAAACTGGTAAAGGAAATTTGCCTGGAGCCAACCCTCACACTTCCTGTCCTCAAAGCAGGCCGTACTCCCGGGAGTATCTCATCATCTGCTGCGAGTAGCCTTCTGTGTAGTCGAGCTTCACGTCCACGATATTGCCGTCGGCATCGGTCACAGGTTCCATCCTCGGGTTGATGAAGCCCTTGTAAGGCGCTATGTTGAGCTTGGCATACCTGGCGAGAATCTCCTTGTGCAGATCCGCGTCGATTTTCACGCCATAGTTCTCCACCATCGCCTTGGCAGCATCGTAGTCGCCCTCGCTCTTTATGCGCTGTATCTCGGCGAGCAGCGACCCGAAGACCTGACGCAGGTGCGCATAGTCGTTCACCCGCACAAAGGTCTTGCCGCCAACCGTGACGAGCTCCACACTTCCTCCAGCGTGCTCCAGGCACCAGCGGGCTATTATCGCCCTGTTGCGCATGTGGGCTTCTTCTATCTGGTCGCCGGGCTTGATGCGCACGAGCTGTGTCAGCAGACCGTTCATGAGATAGTGGTAATACTGGCTCTTGTAAGCCTCACCGTCGGGCACCAGACCGAGTTCGATGAGCTTGGGGTCGGCGAGATAGTACAAGCCGAACAGGTCGGCGCGCGCCTCCTCTATGGTGCTGCCATAGGCTTTCAGGGCATCGGGCGACACGCCGGGCAAGAGCTGACCGCTGCCATGACCGAGACACTCGTGAAGGTCGGTGTGGAGGTCATCACACAAGTCGCCGTATTTCTTTATCATCTCGCGTGTGGCTTCGTCAATTACAAACTCCTCGTCGAAGCCATTGCCCCTCGCCGCCTTGTTGTAAGCGTCGGTGAGGTTGCCTATCGTGACGCTCTTCGATCCGTAGCGCGCCCTTATCCAGTCGGCATTGGGCAGGTTGATGCCTATTGCCGACGACGGGTATTCCTCGCCGCCAAGCATTGCCGCCTGCACCACGTGTGCCGACACGCCCTTCACCTTTGGCTTGCGGAACCGCGGGTCCACAGGCGAGTGGTCCTCAAACCACTGTGCGTTGCCGGCTATGGCACGCGTGCGCTGTGTGGCGTTCTCGTCCTTAATCTCCACGATTCCCTCCCACGTGCCTTTCATGCCGAGGGGGTCACCGTAGACCTCGATAAAGCCGTTGATGAAGTCGACGGTACCTTCCTGTTCCTTAAGCCATTCAATGCTGTACTCGTCGAAACGGTGCAGGTCGCCCGTGGTGTAATAGTCGGTGAGCAGGTCTATAAGCTTCGCCTGCCGGTCGTTTTCCGCCACGCCTTTTGCTTTTTCGAGCCAATACACTATCTTTTGCAGCGCCGGACCGTAAAGTCCGCCTGTGATATATTTGTTTTCCTTGAGTTTGCCGTCAACGCTGACCAGTTTGGAGTTCAGTCCCCACGACGGCTGACAGTCGCCTGCCTCCGGGTCGCGCACCGACTCATAGAAGCGTTCTGCCTCCGCCTGCGTCACGCCGTCGTAGAAGTTGCATGCCGACGTGAGCACGAGGTCTTCGCCATCGGCCTGGTTCACGCGTTTGGGCAGCACTGTAGGGTCGAAGATGACGGGGCAGACGGCATCGAGCAACGACGCCGCATCGGCATATCCCGCAATGGGGAAACAGTTTGCCGGCAACGCGCTCACGGCCTTGCGGAACCAATCTTCAGAGAAGCCCGGAACAAACTTTTCGCAACCGTAATGATGATATATGCCGTTTGAGAACCAGACCCGCTTCAAATATTCTTCCATCTGCCGGAAGTCTTCGGTATCCTTGTCGGCACAGCAGCCCGACAGGTTCTCCAGGGTCTTTCTTATCACGAGGTTGAACCTTCCGTATTGATCGGTGGTTATATCGCGTCCTGAGAGCGTGGCTTTGGCCAAGTAATACACATAAGCCTTGCGCTTCGCATCCAGTCCGTCGAAACCGTCGACACGGTATCTCAGCATCTGTATGTCAGCGAATCGCTCGTCAGAATAATTAAAATTGTTATCCATTATTGTCCAGTAAATATGATCTGTCTTTATCATTCCGCCTTCGGCTCCGTCTTGGGTTTGTTCTTGGATCCTGCCTTCCGCCCTCTCTTCTTAGGCTTGGCGTCTTGCTGAGGCAATGCGGCAAGCCTCGCCGCGCGGTAGTCGCGTGGCGTGACACCGTTCAACTTGAAGAAAGACGCGTAAAACGACTGTCGGTTGGAGAAGCCAACCAAGTCGGAGATTTCTTCCATGTTGAGTTCCTGATAGCGCTTGTCCACGAGCAAGGACATGGCTTCCTGTATGCGAAACTTGTTTACATAAGAAGTATAATTCATATGAAACCGCACATTTACCACCGCGGATATATATCTCGTGTTTGTATGGAGATCTTCCGCGAGTTGCTTGGCCGAATAATCTTTATCCCTAAATTTCTTTTGGACAATTATTATATCGTTTATGCGACGTTCAAGTTCATCCATAAGTTGGGGATTAACCAATGCTCTATATGCAGCGTCTTTTACCTTCTTTTCTGTAATATTATACTTCGTCATAGTCTTCAGAGGTCTTGTTCACATTTAATTTAAGTTCCATTCGCAAAAATAATGACAAAAATTGTATCTCGCACAACTTTTATAAATTATTTTTGTACAGATTGTGTTTTTTAACATTTGCACAAGATTTGCGCAATCATTCACTCGTCGCACAACAGCCATTCCACCATGGCAAAGCAGAGGACAGACCGAGCGAAGAACCGCCCCCCGACGGCTATTGTCCACGAAAGGCACGGAGAACACGGAGAACCAAAAACACAAAAGCCATGAGACACGATGGCACATGGAACACATACGACAGGCATTCCGAACGATGCGGGGGGATATGGCTTCGAGCTAGCAGAATGGCCTTTTCCACGCAGATTTCCTCACGCAGAGACGCTGAGATTTTTGGGTCGCCGAGAGCAAAGCCTGTTGACTTTTCGAGACCCGGAGTTTCATAAGAGAGACAGCAGAGGGTAAAGAATGAAGAAAACGACACCTTCGGACTCTCTCAAGGCCAAAGGCCTCTCTTAAAATCTCGGCATTTCAAAGTGCATAACCTCGGTGTCTCTGCGTGAGATAAATGCTGAAGTTTCAGATTTTGGTATTTATGCTTGAATATACATCCCAGAAGGGGGCAAACTCTGCATAACCGGTGACCGAAGGGAACCAACGGATGGAGCGCCGGATTATAAAACCGTCCTCGAAGAGGGCGAACTTTCCGTGCAAAATGC